>NZ_JBFAPC010000175.1:0-11406 GCF_040675535.1 Patulibacter sp. NPDC049589
CCCGGGCCGGCGCCGTCCCGGTCAGCCCGCGTCGAGCCCGAGCGCCGCGAGCCGCTCGCGCAGCGGCGCGTTCTGGCGGGCCGCGGTCTGGTCCAGCGCCCAGCTGCGCAGGGCGTCGTCCGGAGCGCCGCGCCGGCCGGCCTCGGCGGCGACGGCCGCCGCGAAGGCGTCCGCGTCGGCGGCGACCACGATCGCGGGATCCCAGGTGCGGACGCCGGCCAGGTCCGGCACGACCGTCCGGCGGCCCAGGCGCGCGGCCTTGAGGATCCGGTACGGGAGCCCGGCGTCGTTGAAGTCGTCGCGGCGGAACGGCAGGATCCCGACGTCGGACAGGCGCAGCAGCTGGGCGGCCGCCTCGTCGGGCAGGGAGCCCAGGAAGACGAACGGCGCGTGCGATCGGCACCAGGCGGCGTCGGCGTCGCCGGCGACCTCGTCCTCGTGCAGCTCGCCGACGAGCAGCAGCTGCAGGCTGGGCAGGCGCTCGCCGAGGGCGCGCAACAGCGCCCAGTCGGTCCGCCGGCCGAGGTGGCCGAGCGAGAAGCCGACGACCTCGACGGTGGGATCCGGGGCGGGGAACGCGTCGGCGGCCAGCGGGCTGAGCACCGTCGGGCGGCCCTCCTCGCGGGCCAGCTCCTCCAGCCGGCCGCTCGACGCCACCACCAGCGACGCGGCCTGGGCGGCGCGGCGGTGCAGCGCGGTCAGGCGGGCGCGGCGCGCCTCGTCCGCGTCGCCGGCGGCCTCGTAGCGGTCCCAGCGCCAGTACCAGAGCTCGGCGCCGGTCCGGGCGCGCAGCGCGGCGGCGACGGGCTCCTGCGTGGCATGGAAGAGGACGACGACGCGCGGGTCGCGCCCGTCGGCGTTCAGGCCCTTCAGCAGCGCAGCGGCCTGCCGCCCGGCGACGGCGCCGACGGCCTTCTCGGGCAGCCGCAGCGCGGCCCCGTAGCCGGGCCGCGGCGGATCGACGGCGACGACGTCCCCGCCGCGCAGCAGATCCTCCGCCTGGTCGCGCAGGATGAACCGGTCCAGCGGCCGCGGGAGGAGCAGCACGCAGGTCGGGCGCAGGTCGTCGCTCACGGGCGGGACCTTAGGCCCTGACCGGCTCCTCCGTGGTCCGTGGCGGACCGGGACGCACCGCGGGGGCCGCAGGTCCGGCGCCGTGGCCGCGGGCGGAGAGCCGCTGCGCCCCGCGGGTCTGCCTGGGGTGCATCGATATGCACGCGACGCACATCCCTCGCGTGGACGGTGGGCCGCCGCGGGCCGGGCGCCGCCCGGCGACTACGATCCCGGCCGATGGCGCCGCACCCGCTCCGTCGCCTCGCGGCGTCCGGCATGGCCTACCAGTCGGCCAGCCTCGTGGCCGGGGTGCTGGCGCTCGTCACGCTGCCGCTCTACACGACGCACCTCAGCGAGGCCGAGTTCGGCTGGGCCGAGCTCCTCCTCACGAGCATCATCCTCGTGTCGATCGCACTGCGGGCGGGGCTGCAGGAGGCGCTCGTCCGGCACTGGTTCCACGACGAGGACGCCGACCGGCGCTCGCGGCTGGCGCGGCGGGTCGTGCTCGTGGTGGTCGCCGGGACGACGGTGCTCGGGCTGCTCGTGGTGCTCCTGGCGGCGCCGATCGCGCGGGTGCTGCTGGCCGACGGGCACCCCGCCGGCCCAGTGCGCGCGGCGGCGCTGGGGCTCTGGGCGTTCACGAACCTCGAGGTCGCCAACGCGCTGCTGCGCGCCCAGGAGGCCCGGCGGACCTACCTGCTGGCGTCGCTGTCCAACGTCGCGCTGACGGTCGGCTCGACGGTCGTCCTGGTCGTCGTCCTCGGCGGCGGGGCGTCGGAGTACCTGCTGGGCAACTACGCGGCGTCGACGGTCGTCCTGGTCGGGGTCTGGGCGTCGCAGCGGCGCCTGCTGCTCGGCGCGCGCGGCCCGGCCCCCGAGGGTGCCGAGGTGCGGATGGCGCCGCTCCTGCGCTTCGGCCTGCCGACCGTCGTCCCGGAGCTCGCGGTCTTCCTGCTCAACGTCGTCGACCGCGCGTGGCTGATGGGCTCGTCCGGCGCGGCGGCCGCCGGCGTCTACGCCGCCGCGGTCAAGCTCGCCACCCTCACGATCGTCGTGGCCCGCGCGTTCCAGGCCGCGTGGCCGCCGCTGGCCTACGACCTCTCCGACGAGGAGGCGCCGAAGGCCTACGCGCAGGTCGTCCGCGCCTACGTCCTCGTGCTCGGGTGGATGGTGGTCGGGCTGACGCTCCTGCGCCACCAGATCGTCGACGTGCTGATCGGCGACGAGTTCGACCACGGCGCGGTCGCCGGCGCCCTGCCGTGGCTGGCGCTCGGCTGGGCGATGTGGGGCCTGACCTGGGTCTTCACGACCATCGCCGGCCGGCACCACGCGACCGGCCGGACGCTGCCCGCGGCGCTGCTGGGCCTCGTCGTCAACATCGCGCTGCTCGCCGTGCTCGTCCCGTCGCTGGAGGCCACCGGCGCGGCGATCGCGCTCGTCGGCGCCTACGTCGTCGCGCTCGGTGCCTCGCACCTGCGGACCCGCCGGCTGATGCTCGTGCCGTTCGAGTGGGGACGCCTGGCCGCGGCGGTCGCCGCGCTCGTCGTCCTCGGGGCCGGCCTCGACTGGGTCGCCGCGCCGGACGGCGCCGGCGGGATCGCGCTGCGCCTGGCGGGCTGCGCCGTCGCGCCGCTGCTGCTCGTGCTCGTGGGCGCCGTCCGGCCGGCGGAGGCCCGCGTCGCGCTGCGGGCGGTCGGGTCGCGACTCCCGGGTCGCTGACCCGGTCCGGTCCACCGTCCGGCGGGCCCGCCGGACGGTCTCCGCCGACCGCGGCTGCACCCCGCCGTGGGGCGCCCGCCCGCCCCAGGCGCCCCCCGCCCCCCCCCGCGGGCCCCCGGCCCCCCCCGCGGGCCCCGGCCCCCCCGCGGCCCCCCCGCGGGGGCGGCCGTCGGTCGTTCCGGAGCGGCGCCGTCGCGTCTCGGCGGCCGCCGAGACGCCCGGCAGGACGGACGGCGGCGCGCCCGACCCCCGGCAGCCGCGCCCGCCCTGCCCGTGCGCGATGATCCGGGCCCGACCGACGACGCGAGGAGCCCCGGTGCCCGAGACCCTGCAGCTGCTGAAGTACACCTACGTCGAGGACATGGCGACGCTCCGGGCCCCGCACCGCGAGGCGCATCTCGCGGCGATCGAGGCCTCGCGTCAGGCCGGCGACCTGGTGATCGGCAGCGCCGTCGGCGATCCGGTCCACACCGGCCTCCTCGGCTTCCGCTCCGACACCCCCGCCGTGGCGGAGGCCTTCGCCGCGGCGGACCCGTACGCGGCCGCCGGCCTGATCGTGTCGTTCACGGTCGAGCCGTGGGTCGTGGTCACGCCCCTGCCGTAGCGGCAGGACACCGCCGAACGGTCGGAACCGACCGCAGACCGCCGGAAGCGAGGCGGTCGGCGGTCGGCGGTCGGCGGTCGGCGGTCGGCGGTCAGGCGACGATGCCGGCCTCGCGCAGGCGCTTGAGGCGCCAGCCGAGGACCCGCGGGCGCTTCTGCCGCTGGGCGACGTCCTCCTCGCCGACCAACCGCTCGGCCAGGGCGATGTAGTCGGCGCCGCCGACGGCGAGCAGCACGTCGTCGAGGCAGCGGACCTGGTTGCGCTCCCAGGTCACGCCCTCGCGGAACGTCCGGTCGATCGCGGCGATGTCGACGCTGCGGACGGCGTCGCGGAGCGCCTCGACGGTGTCGAACCCCGACTCCAGCGCGTGCCGGCGGATCCACTCCTCCGAGCCCGCGCCGCGGCTCGGCGGTGCCTCCGGGAAGACCTCGGCCAGGAACGAGCGCATGGCGCGCGCGGTGAGCCGGTTGCCGACGAGCCGCTCGGGCGGGTCCTCGGCGGTCGTCGCCGGCCCGTCGGCGCGCGGCGGCGGCTCCTGGCGCGCCCCGCCCGCGGCGGCGTCGTCGATCTCCTGCAGGAGCTCGTCGACCATCTCGATCAGCGCCGCGGCCCGGTCGAACTTCCGCGACACGCGGGAGCCTGCGGCCCCCTTGTAGCGGGAGGCGTGCTCGAGCTCCGCCCACACGTGCTGCAGCTGGGTGCGCAGCTGGATCTCGACCCGCGGGACCCGGAAGTCCTTCGGCGGCGACGGCGCGCCGAGCGGGGCGGCGGGCGTCACCAGGACGTGCACGCTCTGATACCCGAAGGCGCGGGAGTCGCTGTGGTCGACGCCCTTGTTGCGGACCTCGCGCACGAGCAGCGCGTCGTCGTCGGCGATCGCCTGCTCGACGGCCTCCACCTGCGCGGGCAGGAAGGCGATCACGCGCAACGCCAGCTGGTCGCTGATGTCGTCGGTGGGGAAACGGTAGTGCAGGCGCTCCGGGTCCTCGGGGTCCGGCGCCGCCGCCTTCTGCTCGAACGACGCCGGCGCCTTGATCCGCCACTCGACCTCGGACTGGTTCTCCGGGATCCCGGCCGCGGAGATGAGCTCGCGCAGGTGGGCCTCCATCGTCGCGCCGAGGCGGCGGAGGAAGGCCTGGTACGAGGGCAGCTCGTAGTGGCGGCGCGCCTGGCGGGCGTGCTCGAGGAACGTCGGATCGGTCATCGGTGGCGACGCCCACCCTCCCACGTCCGCCGGTCGGCAGGCCCGTCCCAGCGGGGCTGCAGGACCCGCGCGCTACGCTGAACGCATGAGCGAGAAGCATGACCACGGGGCCGATCCGAGCTGTCCCAACGGGGTCTGCTCGTCGAGCGCGCCGCCGCTGATCGGCTCGATCCTGACGGGCTCCGGCCTGACGCTCGACCGCGCCGTCGTCCTCCTCCGCGAGGGCGCCGACCTGCCGCTGACCGACGTCCAGCTGCGGATCGTCGAAGAGCGCGCGCTGCACGCCGGCGCCTGAACGGCGGCGGGTCCCCCGCCGCCCGGGACGCGCCCCGAGCGACGACGGCAGAGAACTCGGCGCCCTCGCGGCGCCTCGCGACCGCCCCGGCCCCGGGGGGGGACGCGTTCCGCGCGCGCTCTGGGAATCCATCACGAGACGGTGATTCCCCGAGCGACGCCCGCACGCCTCTTGGGTCCCGCTGCCCGCGCGCCCGCCGCCCGGACGACGGGCCCGGGCCGCCCACGCTCCGTGCCGCCGCCCGGATCCGTGACGTTCCTCACGGTCGGCCGACCTGGCGCGACGACGCCCTCACGGCATGTTAGGGTTTCCGAATTCCGAGCCTTCCGGTGGGTCTTCCACCGGCGGCCCGCCCCCGTTCGCCCGATCCGCGCCCCCGCATGTCCGACTCGTCCGCCTGCCCCGACCAGGCCCCCTGGCTGCACCTCACGCTCGAGGATCGCGAGGTGCTCGTCCACCACTCGTCGGTCACCACGCTGTCCTCCCGCGGCGTCCGCGCGAGCGACCGCTTCGACTGGTTCGCGACCCGCGCCGGCGGCGACCGCTGGGTGGTCTTCCACCGCAGCGAGCACCAGGACGCGGTGACCGCGAGCGTCGTCCTCTCCCGCGGCGGCCGCGACCTCGACTGGCAGGAGCAGCTGCTCGGCCGGCGCCAGGCCGAGCTCGTCGCGGCCCCGATCGCCGTCGCCGACCTGCAGCGCGCCGCGATCGCCGGGCTCCAGGCCGCGTGCGGGACCCGCCTGCGGACCGCCCTCCCGGAGGAGCTGTCGGAGGTCGCCGGCACCGCGCCGATGCCCGCCGAGCGCTCGCCCTCCCCCGAGGACCTGCCGCCGCTGGTCGCGGCGCTGCCGGCCGACCCGATGGCCGACACGATCGTCCTCGGCGAGGTCCTGCCGTCCGACGCGGCGCGGGCGCTGCACCGGCACGGCCTGGCGACGCTCCACGACGTCGCGCGCCTGTCGGACATCCAGCTGCGCGACCTGCCCGGCGTCGACGACCGGGCCCGCCGGCTCGCGCTCGCCGCGCTGCGCCGCCACGGCCTGCTGCCCGCCCCCGAGCGGTCGTCCGTCACCGACCTGCGCGAGCGCCGCGACGGCCGTCGTCGCCAGGCCGCCCGCTTCGCCGAGCTGCGCCAGCGCGGCTACGGCCTGGAGCAGATCGCCGAGCACACCCGCCGCACCGTGGGCTACGTCCGCATGGTGCTCGGGGAACGCGCCGCCTGACCCGGACGGAGCCCCACCCGGGGCGTTCGTCGTAGCCGACGCCGCGGCGCCGGGCTCGGAGCTATCGGTCCCCGCTGGAGATCCGCTCGACGAGGTCCGTCGAGAACGCCCCGAATCCCGTCTTCGCCCAGATGGTCGTGCCCTCGAAGTACGGCACGTCGCCGTCGCGCAGGGCGTCGGGCGTCCGGCCGGCGCGCACGTCCGCGGCGCAGGCCGCGCACGCCGGGAGCCGCAGGACGCGCTCCCACTTCACCGTCTTGGCGGAGCGTCCGTGGAGCGGGTCGAAGGTGCACAGCGGCGTGTGCTTCGGCGGCCGCCGCCCGGCATCGAGTGCGGCGGCACGGGCCATGTCGCCGCGCGCCTGGTCGACGAGCACGAGGATGCCGACGAGGTCAACGGTCCGCGGCTCGTCGCGCGAGATCCGACGGGCGGCGGTGTAGGCGTCGAGCGCCCGCTGGTAGGCGGCCTGGGCGTCCTCGCGGCGGGGGACGACCTGCTCGTCCAGCAGCGCCGCGAGCGCGAGGAGCTCCTGGTCGGCGTCCTCCGCCAGCTCCGCCCGCTCGGCGGCCCGGGCGTGCTCGAAGACCCGCGCCGGCACCACAGGCAGCGGCCCGGCGGCGGCCCGCGCGACGCGCCGCCGCCGGCGGACCGACCACGCGGCGATCAGCGCCACGAGGAGCAGGACGCCCGCGATCATCAACGGCCCGGCCCCGCTGCCACCCGAGGAGTCCCCGGAGCGGGAGCCCGGGGCCGTCTCGGGATGCTCCTTCGCGCTCTGCTCCTCGTCGGCGGCGACGCGCGCGGCGAGGCGCGCAGGCGACTGCCGCAGGTTGGCGAAGAACCGCTCGAGGCGCTCGAGCAGCGTCCGGCGGTACGACGGCTCGTCGCCGTCGTCGACGTAGTTGGCGAGATTCGCGGCGTCGCCGACGGCCTGGTCGCGGACCTCGACGCCGTTCTTGCGCTCCTCCACGCGCAGGTAGCGGTCCTCGACGCCGACGAAGATCCCGTCGCGCCGGAACCTGCTGCGCAGGGCGGTGAGGAAGTTCCGCGCCTTCCCGTCGTAGCGGTCGCCGTCGTTCACCGGCACGAGCGCCACGTAGACGGGACGGCCGGACGCCTTCACGGCCCGCGCCACGCGGCGCGTGGCGGTGGGACTGATGACCCCGTCCAGGGAGGGATCGATGTAGACGGGCGAGCGCTCGAGCGCACTCGCGACCTCGGCGGGCGTCGTCGCGGCTCGGGCGGTCGGGGGTCCCGCGGCCAGGAGCAGCAGGAGGCACGCGAGGGCGACGGTCGCGGTGCGGACGACGGTCGCGGATCGCAGGACGGGCGGGGGTCGGAGCATGGAAGTTCGAGGCGAGACCGGGGGCGGAGACGTGAACAGGGGTCGGTGCGCGATCGGTGGCCGGACGACGGCCGGAGACGGCGCATCCACGGGACGGCCGTCCCCCGTGGGTACGGGGACGACGCCGGGGCGATGCTCGTGGCCCGTGCCGGGAGGCAGGGCGCCCGCGTCGTTCTGGGGAGTCCACGCGGGCGACACGCTACGGACGACCGCCCCCGCTGCGCCCGCCGCGCTTCCGACGGCTTCCGCCAGCAGGACGTCCGCCGCGGCCCGGACCGCCTCCGGGCGTCGGCCCGGACCTTCCGCCCCGGCCCCCGCCGCCAGCGGCGAGCGGCCGGCGGACGGCGGCACGGATGCCGAGGAACGTCCCCGCCACGAGCAGGCCGAGCAGCGTGCCGGTCACGCCGGCCGCGACGGCGTCCTCGCGGTTGCGGGCCGCGCGGAACGTCCCGCTGAGCGGCCGCAGCGGGTCGACGTCGTCGATCACGCCGTTGGGCGGCCCGGCGCCGGCCTTCCGCACCGTCGCGACGATCGTCCGCAGGCGGTCCGGCACGGTCGTCCAGCCCGGAGGAGCCGGGTCCGACGCCTGCTGCTCGGCGGGACGCTCGTCGCGGGGCGGGAAGAGCAGCTCGTAGGGGATGGAGAGGTCCAGCGGCACGCCCACGCTCGCGAGGTCCATCCCGCCCTCCTCGTCGACGGTCACGTAGACCCCGGTCCGCCCGACCCGGCGCTGCAGCGTCTGGAGGACCCGCTGGGTGTCGCCGCCGGATTCGTCCTCGTCGACCTTCGGCAGAACGGCGACGAAGACGGCGACCCGCGCGTCACGGAGCGTCCGGATCAGGGACCGGCGCTGCGACGCGTCGAGCACGTAGCCGACCTCGGGGTCGACGACCAGGGGCGTCCGGCGCAGTTCGGCAGCGACCCGGTCCAGCCGCGCGCTGCTCGGCGCGCTGCCGGCCGACGTCCGCCGGTCGTCCTCGCGCTGGTCGTCGGACGGCACGAACGGGGACCCGGCCGCGAGCGGACCGATGATCTTGGCGGCCCTCGCCCTCGTGGTCGCGGCTCCGCTCGCCGCCGAACCGGCCGACGCTGCCGAGATGCGGATGGACGCGCCCGCCGGCGGCGCGGCGCCGGCGACGAGCATCAGGGCGGCGGCGACCGCCGCGGTGACGACCGTGGCGCGCCGGCGGCCGGTCGTGCCCGGTCGGTCGGCCGTGCCCCGTCGGTCGGTCGTGCCCCGTCGGTCGGACGTCGTTTCCGGGATCGGTCCCCGACCGGGCTCCCGGGCAGGCGTGCCCGGCGCGCCGGACATCGCCGCCGCCGTCGGTCGGCGTCCGTCGTGGTGGCGGCGACCCCCCGGCAGGCCGGTCATCCCTGGCGGGAACCGCCGGCGATCGCCGTGGCGGTCACGCACGGCCGGCCGGCCGATCATCGGTACCGCCCGCGTCCGGCGAGCACGAGGTCGGCGAGGTCGTCGTCGATCGCCCCGAAGCCGGTCCGGGCCCAGACGGTGTCGCGCTCCCAGTAGGGACGGCCGGAGTCCTCCAGGACGGTCGGGCCCCGGCCGGCCGCGATCTCGTCCGCGCACCACGCGCAGGCCGGGAACGTCGCCTCGTCCGCACCGAGGCGCCACCGCGTGGAGCGCACGCCCTCGCCGTGCCGCGGATCGAACAGGCACGGCCGCCACTCCCGGCCCTCGAGCAGGGCGCGGCCGGCGGTCGCGAGCGCCTCGGCTCCGAGGCAATCGATCGCCGTCAGCCCCCTGCGGGAGAGCGTGTGCGACGCCGCGTCGTAGTGGCGCAGGGCGGGGTCTGGTGGGTGCGCCGCGTCGCCAATGGCGCGCGCCAGGCCGGCCAGGGCCTCCTGGGCGCTGCGGCGAGCATCGTCGCGGTCGGGCGGCGCCGCGGCCCCCAGCGGCACGGGTCGTGCACGGAGCCGGCGCTCGTCGCGCAACGCCCGGCGCCCGCTGCGCCGCCTCCGGGCGCCAGGGGTCGCGGCGACGAGGCCGACGGGGACCACGAACCCGAGCGCGGCCGAGATCCCGAAGATCCACCACGGGCGGGCGTCGTCCGCAGCGCGCTCCGCGTCGACCGACATCGTCGCCTTCGCGCCGGTCCGCAGGTACCGCAGGGCGAACACCAGGCGAGCGATCGGCCCGTCCCGCGTCGGCACGGCGTCGGAGACCACCGAGTAGAGCCGCCCGACGTCGCTGCGGGTCCGGACCCCGTACGCCTCCGCGTCGAAGCCGATTCCGTCTCCGTCGGACACGAGGTACAGCCCGTCCCGCCCGACGCGGTCGCGGAGCAGGTTCGGCAGGTCCGCGGACGTCTCGACGTCGGGCTCGTCCCGCAGGGTGGGGGCCAGCACCACGAACGTCGGGTAGGGCATCGCCGTCACCTCGCGCCGGAGCGCCGCGACGTCGTCCGCGGCCGTGACCCGAGCGAGCGACGGGCTGACGTAGACGGGATCCCGCCGGAGCTGCTCCGCCAGGTAGACCGGCCGCGGATCGCCGGGCTGGGCGGCAAGCGTCGGCGGGGCGCAACCGCCGGCGACGACCACGGCGGCCACCAGCACCAGGAGGGCGCGGACGGCTGAGCGGCGCGGGACGCGGGAGACGACTCGACCGGCGTCGGACGCCGGCGAGACGCGGTGCTCGGGGGACGGCACCCGGACGACCCTACCCGCGGTCCGCGACGGTGGCGGCGCGCCACATCCGCGCCGCGGCGTCAGGCGCCTCGCTGTCGACCCGCCGACAGCGCCTTGCGCCACGCGGAGAACGCGCCAGGAACACCAGGCGCATGCCCGCGAGTCGCCACCGCGCCACGCGCGGGAGATCGAAGACGAACACGGCTGACAACCCGGAGCGCGCGACCAGCGCGGGGTCGCGCGAGCCCAGGCTCTCGGCGGTCAGCCCCACGGCCTCCCGTGCGGCGAGCGCCCCGACCTGCCGCGGGACACCGGTGTCCTCGGCATCGGGGTCCTTGCCCAGCACGGCGGGCGCGTCGACCTTCGGACCGGCCCGGCGTCCGGGAACTCCTGCACCGGGCAGCGGTCCCGCAGAGCGCAGCCGGCGCACCGCCCGGGCGCACGCTTCTCGACCTGCCAGCGGGCGAACCCGGGCGGCCGACCGGTCCCGGTTCCGACCGTCCACTGAGCGCCACCGGGCGGCGGTGCTGCCGCACGGCAGTGCCGGTGGGCGGCAGGACTACCCGGCAGCGGTGCGGCCCGGACGACGGCGCTACCGGGTGGCGGTGCACGGGACGGCGGTGGTGCTGAAGTCGGCGCCGCTACGGGCCGTCCGAAGTTCGCCGCGCCGCGGCGGCCTCACGACGGCAGTGGTCGGAGCAGTGCTGCACCGTCTCCCAGTCGCACCGTCTCCCAGTCCCGGGCCCACTCCCTCCGCCAGGTGAACGGTCGTCCGCAGCGGACGCAGGTCTTGGTGGGCAGGTCGGCCTTGCGGCGCATCCGGCCCATGCTCAGCGGCCGCGCGTGTGGTGCCACCCACCACACACCTCGCAGTGATAGACCACGGCGCGAGCACCGGGACCGGGCTGGTGCATCAGCGCGAACGCCCGGGCCTCGGCCTCCGTCGCGTAGCGGTCCTTCCGTTCGCAGACCGCCTTCTGGCGCGATGCATGGGCCGCGGCCTGAGCGGGACCGGCGGGGCGAGGCCCGGCGGGGCGGGCGACACCTCGGCGATCCCGAGGCCCGGTGGGCTTGCGACGCGGCACGAGCGGACCGTACTGCAGCGGCGCGGGCGATCCGCACTCGGCACCTCCATCGCAGCCGGCGCAACGCGGGCCACGGCATGGCGACAAAGGGCTCGGGAACGACGAGGGGCCCCGCTGGTGCGGGGCCCCTACAACGGCGAAGCGCCCCGCAATTGCGGGGCGCTTCAACACGAATTTCGGCGGCGACCTACTCTCCCAGGCCCTTGCGGGCCAAGTACCATCGGCGCTGAGG
>NZ_JBFAPC010000176.1:0-11288 GCF_040675535.1 Patulibacter sp. NPDC049589
TCGCGAGGAACTTCTCGCTCGAGCCCGGGACCGAGTGGCAGGTCCGGCGCGGACGCAGCGGACGGGGCGAACGGGAACCGGAGGGTGCGCTCATGCTGCTGCGCACGGGGCTCCTGCAGGGCGTCGCGGTCGACGCGGAGCGCCGCGTGGCGCGGGTGGCAGCGGGGACGACCGCGGCCGCCCTGTCCGCCGCGGCCGCCGAGCACGGCCTGGCGGCCAACGTCGGGATGGCGGCGGGCGTCGGCGTCGTCGGCTCGCTGCTCGGCGGCGGGCTCGGGTGGCTGTCGCGCCGGCTCGGGCTCGGCGCGGCCGACGTCCTGGCGGTGGAGCTCGTGACCGCCGACGGCGGCTTGGTGCGCGTGCAGGCCGGCGAGGCGGACGACCTGCTCTGGGCGCTCCGCGGCGGCGGCATCCCGCTCGGCGTGGTCGTCGCGCTCGAGGTCCGGCTCCACCCGGCCCCGACCGTCCACGCCGGCGCGCTGTTCTGGCCCGTCGAGCGGGGCGCCGAGGTCCTCCGCGCCTGGCGCGACTGGTGCGACGGCGTGCCCGACGACGTCACCTCCGTCGGCCGCCTGCTGTGGGTGCCCGCGTTCCCGGAGATCCCGGCCCCGCTGCGCGGCCGGGCGTTCGTGGTGGTGGAGGCCGCGTGCCTGCTCGACGACGGCCGGGCGTCCGGGGTCCTCGCGCCGCTGCGGGCACTGGGCCCGGAGATCGACACGTTCGCCCGGATCCCCGCCCCCGCGCTGGCGGCGCTGCACATGGACCCCCCCGAGCCCGTCCCGGCGGTGCTCGACCACCTGCTGCTCGACGAGCTGACCGACGAGGCGATCGACGCCGTGGTCGCTGTCGCGGGCCCGCCGGTGATCTCGCTCGAGCTGCGGCAGCTCGGCGGCGCGCTGCGGACACCGACCGGCGCCGACGGGGCGCAGTGCGGCCTGGACGGCGCGTTCCTCGCCAACGCCGTGGCGATCCTGCCCGGGCCGGAGGCCGCCGGCGTCGCCCGGCAGGCGATCGGCCGGGTCACGGGCGCCCTCGGGCCGTGGGACACCGGGCGGCGCTTCACGAACTTCGTGGACCGGCCCGGGAGCACCGCCCCGACGCTGGCCACGGAGACCGCGGTGCGCCTGCGGGCCGTCCGGGCGGCGTGGGACCCGACGGGGCTGTTCGTCTCCGCGCACGCTCCGGCGCGGGACTGAGCCGCCGCTCCCCGTCACGCAGCCGCCGGGCCGGCCTCGCCGGGCCGGCGACGTCTCCCGGGCCCCGCCCGGGAGCCGGCGGGGACGTCTCCCTAGGCCGCGACCTCGATGCCGACGAGCTCGCGGCGGGTCGCGGTGCGCGGGTCCTCGCGGTCCAGCACGGCCTGCATCGCGGCGATCGCGACGGCGAGCTGCGCGTGGTCCGGCTCCTTCGTCGTCAGGCGCTGGAGCTGCAGGCCCGGCCACATGAGGAACGAGACGAGGCCGTTGCGGCGGTGCTTGCCGGCGAACTTGATCGCCTCGAACGAGAGGCCGATGACGAGCGGGATCCCGATGATCCGGCTGGACATCATCCAGTACCACTCGAGCAGTCCGAGCGGCGCGAAGACGAAGATCGCGACGATCATCACGATCAGCATGAAGCTCGTCCCGCAGCGGGGATGCAGGCGGCTGAACCGCTCGGCGTTCTCCGGCGTCAGGGGCAGGTCCGCCTCGTAGCAGGCGATCGTCTTGTGCTCCGCCCCGTGGTACTCGAAGACCCGTCTGAGGTCGGCCAGGCGCGTGACGAGCACGAGGTAGCCGAGGAAGATCGCGGTCCGCAGGACGCCCTCGACCATCCAGAACAGCCACCCGCTGCCGAGCTGGTCCTTGATGAGGCTCGTGAGCCCGACGGGCGCGAGGAAGAAGAGGCCGACGGCGAGGCCGATCCCCCCGAGCGCGGCGATGATCCACTGCCCGCGGCCGATCTCCGGCTCGTCCTCGTCCTGCTGCGCGTTGGCCGCCAGCTGCAGGGCGCGGAAGCCGATCTTCAGCGACTCCACCAGCGCGACCATGCCGCGCAGCACCGGCGTGCGGAGGAGCTTCTTGCGGGCGAGCACCGACCGGAACGGGAAGACCTCGACGGCGATGTCGCCGCGGGACGCCTCGCCCGCGGGGACGGCGCCGTCGACGAACTGCTCCGGGAGCGGCGTGCGGATCGCGACGGCCCAGTGGCGGACGCCGCGCATCATCACCCCCTCGATGACCGCCTGGCCGCCGACGGGGGCGTCGCGCTGCACTGCGTACTCGGACGCCCGGCGGGAGCGGCTGTGGTCGTCGCCGGACGGTGGAGCGGTGCGCTCGAGGTCCGGACGGCGTGTGCGCTCGCGCTCGGCGTCGGCGCGGCGGGTCCTCGAGGGCGCATCCATACGCGGTCCCTCGGCAGCGCGGTCGTCGGGCCTGAGCCTCCGACCGCGGGCCCCCACGGATGACCGAGGAGGCGGCAGGCGCTCCGCCGGCCCGTCGCGATCGAACTGATCGAACGGCCGGTCCCGGGCGGAGCGCCCCGGCACTACGACTCCGGCGTGGCCTTCGCCTCGGCGGCGTCGGACGCCTCGCGCTTGGCGGCGCGGCGCTTGAAGCGCTCGACGCGGCCGGCGGTGTCGACGATCTTCTGCTTGCCGGTGTAGAACGGGTGCGACGCGGACGACAGCTCCACGTCGATCACCGGGTACGTCGTCCCGTCGATCTCGATCGTCTTCGTGCTCTTGACGGTCGAGCGCGTGATGAACGTGGCGCCGGCGCCGGCGTCACGGAAGACCACGGGGGCGTACTCGGGGTGAATCTCAGTCTTCATGGCCGGGGAACCCTAGCAGCGACGGCGTCCACGGCGACCCGCGCCCCTCCGCGCGGACCCGCCGCGGCGGGTCCGTGGACGACGAGGACGGCGCGGCCGCGGGTCATCGCGACACCGGCGCGCACGGCGCGCTGAGCACGTCGTCGGTGGCCACGCGGTCGTCGACCAGGCCGTCGGGATCGAGCTGCACCGTCACGGGCTGGCCCTGCACGCAGCGCCGCCCGGGGACCAGCAGGACCTCGCCGGCCGCGGCGGGACGTACGCTGCCGGTGGCCAGGACCGTCTGGCCCTGCCGCACCACCACGGGGACGTCGACGCCCTTCAGCGCGTCGAGGCCGTCGGAGGCCAGGCCGATCCGGTAGGCGACCTCGCCGCCGGCGGTGCTCGGCTGCCAGCCGAACTCGCCGGTCAGCCCGACGTCGGGCCGCAGGTCCTTGACCTTGCACGCCTTGCTGACGCGCTCCGTCGCGCGGTAGCCGCCGAAGGCCATCCACTTGTACGTGGCGCGCAGGCGGTAGGAGCTGCCCGCGTGCAGGCCCTGGACGTTGAACCGCCGGCTGAGGCTCGGCGCGCCGGAGCGGGCGGTGACGAAGTCGCCGAAGCCGGCCGGGACGGCCGCGCCCTTCAGGGCCTTCCAGCGGCCACCCGGCAGGCGCTCCTCCAGCCGGACGGCGAAGCCGTAGGACGACGTCGGCGGCACGTCGCGCATCCGCACCGTGAACGAGGCGGCCCGGGCCTGGGGATCCGTCGCCGACGTCGTGCAGACGCCGCGCGAGACCTTCGAGGCCCCGGCGGGGATCGTCGGGGCGGAGACGGCGGACGCGCCGCCGGGCAGGGCGAGGAGCCCCGCGGCGGCGAGGACGGGGACGAACGGCACGGACCGAAGGAGTGCGGGCAAGGCGGGGGCCACGGGTCGGGGGGGACGAGGAGCGGGCGCACATCATCGCGCACCACTGTCCCTACAAACGCGCGAGGGGCGCGCAAGTTGCGCGCCCCTCGGGACGTCCTGCCGATGTCCCGGCTCGCGAGGGCCGGGATCGGGGATCAGGTGGCCTGGTACGACGGGCCGTCGCCGCCCTCGGGCGGGGTCAGCCGGCCGCCGCGGGCGGTGATCGCACCGCACTGCACGCAGTTGGTGTAGTTGACCGTGACGTCGACGAAGCCCTCCTTGGGCTGGTCGTCCTCGATCTCGTACACGCCGGCGGGGCACATCCACGCCCACGCCTCGGCGACCTCGCGCTTGACGTGCTTCTCGATCCGGATGTGGCTCGGCGCGTCGTCGCGCGTCGCGTTGCCGGTGATGAAGACCGACGAGAGCTTGTCGAAGAAGTACTTGCCGTCGGGCTGCGGGTAGCGGTCCTTCAGCGGCTTGTCGGGGATCGAGACCTCGACCTCGGCGTCGCGGTGCAGCGAGGGGCCGCCGCCCGGGGGCAGCTTGCCCTTCGTGACGAAGTCGAGGCCCGAGAGACCGGCGCCGACGAGCAGCGAGTGCGCGTCCAGCAGCGGGCGGTTGTTCTGGACCTCGCGCAGCGTCTTGCCGACGAGCGAGTCCTCGATCGCGGTCTCGTACGACGAGTAGTCGTTCGAGCCGGCCTTGAGCTGGGTGAAGATCGACTCGGCGGCGAGGCGGCCGGCCTCGATCGCCATGTGGACGCCCTTCAGGCGGGCCATGTCGACCATCGACGCGCACTCGCCGGCGATGACGGCGCCGGGCGTGGAGAGCTTCGGCATCGACTTGTAGCCGCCGGCCTGGATCGCCTTGGCGCCCCAGGCGGTGCGCTCGCCGCCCTCGAGGATCTCGCGGACGTACGGGTGGGCCTTGAACGCCTGCAGCAGGTCGTGGACCGACGCCGTGGCGTCGGGCGTGTGCAGCGGCAGCACGTAGCCGATGGAGACCTGGTCGTCGCCCAGCGGGTAGATCCAGCCACCGCCGGCCTCGGCCTGCTTCTTCTGCGGGCGCGCGGGCCAGCCGAAGGTGTGGATGACCTTCTTGAAGGGGGTCTTGACCTTCCAGACCTCCTTGGCGCCGATCTCCCAGATCGCCGGGTCCTTGCCGGCGGCGAGGTCGAAGCGCTTGACGGCGGCGCCCGTGAGATGCCCCCACGTGCCCTCGGCGAGGACCGTGGCCTTCGCCGTCATGTCCATGCCGGGCTCGAAGTTGCGCAGCTCCTCGCCTTCCTTGCCCCGGCCCTTGTCGCCGGTGCGGATGCCGACGACGGCGTCGCCGTCGACGAGCAGCTTGGCGGCGGCGGTCTCCGTGAGGATGTAGGCGCCGGCGTCCTCGGCCTGCTCGGCCAGCCAGCGGCACAGCTGGGCGATCGAGATGACCCAGTTGCCCTTGTTCTTGAAGTTCGGGGGCGTGGTCGGGAACGAGAAGGACTTCTTCTCGTTGCGCAGCCACACGGCACCGTCGTCCTGGGCCTCGGTGTAGGCCCAGGGCATGTCGTTCAGGTCGACGTCCGGGAAGAGCGTCTTGAACGGGCCCGGCTTCATCACGGCACCGGACATGTTGTGCGCACCGCACACCTTGCCCTTCTCGATGACCGCGACCGGGACCTCGCCCAGCGACTCGAGCAGCTCCGGGTCCTCCGCGAGGAGCTGGAGCAGCCGGTTGGCGCAGGCGAGACCGGCAGGGCCGCCGCCCACGATGGCGACCCCGACCTCGATGCGCTCGTCCTCGGGATCCGTCGGCGCAGCGACGAACTCCTCGACGACGTCGACCGGGGGCGGGAACTGCGACGGAGCGACGCCGCCGTTGTGGGAAGCAGCCATGCCGGTTCTCCTCTAGCCCTTCTTGGCCTTGATCGCCTCGGCGAGCGCCGGGACGATCGAGTGCAGGTCGCCGACGACGCCGAGATCCGCGAACTCGAAGATCGGGGCGTTGCCGTCCTTGTTGATGGCGACGATGTTGTCCGCCGACTGCATGCCGACCTTGTGCTGGATGGCGCCCGAGACGCCGAGTCCGACGTACAGCTTCGGCGCGACGGTCTTGCCCGTCTGGCCGATCTGGCCGGCGTAGGGGAACCAGCCGGCGTCGACCGCGGCGCGCGTGGCGGCGACGGCGGCGGTGCCGCCGAACGCCGCGGCCAGGCCGTCGGCGACGGAGAAGTTCTCCGCCGAGCCGAGGCCGCGACCGCCGGTGACCAGCACCGACGCGTCCTCGATGTTGACGTCGGCGCCGCGCTGCTCGCCGCGCGTGACGACCTCGACCTTGCCGGCGGCGTCGGAGAACGTCACGTCGACGTCCTCGACGGTGACCGGGGAGCCGGACTCGACGGGCTCGAACGCGTTCAGGCGCGCGGCGATGACGCCGAGGCCCTCGAACGCGATGTCGGAGATCTGCGTGTCGCCGAGGATCGGGCGCTCGGCCACGACCTTGCCGTCCGCGACCTTGAGACCCGTGATCTCGACGCCGAGGCCACCGCCGCGACGGGCCGCGAGGCCCGCGCCGGCCTCGAAGCCGAGGAGGCCGCCGCCGAAGATGACGTAGCCGTAGTCGCCCGTGTCCAGGACCGCGTCGAGCGCGTCGACGACGGGCTGGGAGACGCCGGCCTGGGCCTTGACCCGGAACGCCTTCGTGGCGCCGTAGGAGCCGATGGAGCCCGCGGTCTCGTCGGAGACGTCCTCGCCGACGAAGACCGCGTGGGCCTCGCCGCCGAGCTCGCCGGCCAGCTTGGCGGCCGTGGAGACGGCGCCCAGGGAGTTCTTGTTGATCGCGCCCTCGTGGTGCAGCGCGTAGACCAGGATGTTCGTCATCAGATCAGCTTCCTGTCGTCGAGCCAGGTGACGATCTTCTCGACCGTCGCGGCGGTGTCCTCGTCCTCGATCAGCTCGCCGGCGGCCTTCGCGGGCGGCTGCTGGGAGCCGGTCCAGACGGCCTTGCGGCCGGCCTCGCCGACCTTCGAGGCGTCGATGCCGGCGTCGCCGAGCGACAGCGACTCGAGCGGCTTCTTCTTCGCGCCCATGATCGCCTTCAGCGACGGGTAGCGCGGCTCGTTGATGGCGTCGCCGACCGAGATCACGGCGGGCAGCGTCACCTTGACGGTGTCGTAGCCGTACTCGGCCTGACGCTCGGCCGTGATGGTCTGGCCATCGACGTCGAGCTTGATGACCTGGGTCAGGCCGGGCCAGCCCAGGTACTCGGCCACGGCGGCGCCGACGGCGTAGCTCTGGCCGTCGTCGGACTGCTGGCCCGCGAGGACCAGGCCCGGGTTCTCACGCTTGATGAGCTCGGCCAGGGCGTAGCCCGTGCCGACCACGTCGGAGCCGACGAGTCCGTCGTCGGTCAGGTGGATCGAGCGATCCGCCCCGAGCGAGACGGCCTTGTGCAGCGCCTTGACGGCGGTGGACGGGCCGACCGTGATGGCGACGACCTCATCGACCTCGAGCGCGCCGCTCTCCTTGAGCTGCAGCGCGGCCTCGATGGCGTGGGTGTCGAACGGGTTCAGCGTCTTCTCGCCACTGCGGTCGAGACGACCGGTGGACGAGTCGACCTGCTTCTGAACGGCCGCGTCCGGGACCTCTTTCACCAGGACGACGATCTTTGTCACTTGTGAGCCTCCTTGGGGGCCGACGGGCGGTCGGAGTGTAGCGCGGTTGACTGACGGATCAATCATAGATCCGAGGGGTTCCACGTATTTTCCGACCGTCGGTAACTTCGCGGGCGTTGGCGGGGCGCCAGTACGACGTGCACCACGCGTCCGGTCCCCGCCGTGTCCCTCGTCCGACGCTACGCCCGGAAGGGCGCTGCCGGATGCGAGAGACGGTGCCGCCGCGCGTCGGCGCGATCCTATTACGCACGGTGCACGCGGCGTCCGGCGCCCCCGCGGACGCGTTGGAGCGTCACACTGCGGCGCGACAGGAGACGGGCCGCGTCCGGGCGCGCCCGGACGACGGCGCGGCGCCCACCCGGGCACGGGATGCTGACGGGGTGAGCACGAGGCTCGACTACCCAGCCGCGGCCCCCGCATCCGCGCCGCGGCCCCGACCCCGGCGCCCGGCCGCGTCACGGCGCCGCGCGCTGACCGCCGGCGTCGTCGCGGTGGCGCTCGCGGGCGCGCTCCCCGCCCTCGCCCGCGCGCAGCCGGGCGTCGACGTCCCGCTCGTCCTGCAGGACGACGCCGAGCTCCTCAACCGGACGCCCGACCGGGTCCGCCACGACCTCGAGGCCGCGCGGGACGCCGGGGTCGGCGTCGTCCGGATGACCGCCAGCTGGTCGCGGATCGCGCCGGACCCGCAGGGCACGACGCGGCCCGGCGGCGGCTTCCGCCCGGCCGACCCGGAGACCTACCCCCCGGGCGCCTGGGACCACCTCGACCTGGCCGTGCGCGAGGCCCACCGCGCCGGGTTGCGCGTCCTGATCGACATCGCGTTCTGGGCACCTCGCTGGGCCGTCGCGCCCGACTCCCCGGACCGCGACCGCCCGCGGCTCCGCCCCGACCCGGGCGCGTTCGCGGCGTTCTCGACGGCCGTCGCCCGGCGCTACGACGGCTCGACGCCCGGGTCCGGCGGCGCGGACCTCCCCCGCGTCGACCTCTACGCGACCTGGAACGAGCCCAACCACCCGGCCTTCCTCTCGCCGCAGTGGCGCCGCGAGGGCCCGGGGTGGAACGCCGAGTCCGCCGACGTCTACCGCGCGATGCACGAGGCCGCCGCGCCCGCGATCCGCCGCGCGTCCCCCGGCGCCACGGTCCTCCTGGGCAACCTCACGTCGATCGGCGGGCGCGACGGCGAGCAGGGCGTGCCGCCGCTGCGGTTCCTGCGCCGACTGGCCTGCGTCGACGACGCGCTACGCCCGGTGACGGACGGCGCGTGCGCGGGCTTCCGGCCGGTCCGGGCCGACGGGCTCGCGTTCCACCCCTACACGCGCTACGTCACGCCCGGCACGCCGGCGGTCGGCCGCGACCGCGTGCAGCTCGCCGACCAGGACAAGCTCCAGTCGCTGCTGCTCCGGCTCCGCGACGCCGGCCGGATCGTCCTCGGCGACGACCCCGACGTCCCCGCGCCGGTCTGGCTCACCGAGTACGGGTACGAGGCGAAGGAGGACGACCCGTACCAGCCGTTCACCCGCGCGGACCAGGCGCGCTTCGTCGGCTGGAGCAGCTACCTCGCGTGGCGCTCGCCGGGCGTGGTCTCCGCCGCGCAGTTCCTCCTGCGCGACATCGACCCGGCGGAGACCGGGCTGCCCGCCGACGACCGGCGCCGCTACCGCGACTGGCAGAGCGGGGTGCTCGACCGCACCGGGGCGCCCAAGCCGGCGGCCGGGGCGCTCGCGCTGCCGTTCTGGCCGCGACTCGTCGGCGAGGGCTCGCCCCGGCGCCTCTGGGTCTTCGCGCAGGTGCGTCGCGGGCTCGGCGTCCGCACGATCGCGGTGCAGCGCTGGGACCGGGAGGCCGGCGCGTGGGCGCCGGTGGCGCTGCGGTCCTGCGGCGCGCCGCGGCCCGGCTGCGGGGGTCCCGGCGACGGGGACCCCTTCACGGGCCCGGTACGGACGGACCCGCAGGGCGTGGCGGTCCGGGTCGGACCGCCGGTGGCCGACCCGGGCGACGAGCTGCGCCTGCTCTGGGAGCAGGCCGACGGCTCGTGGCTCTCGGGGCCGCCCGTGGTGATCGGACCTGATCAGCCCTCGTAGCGGCGGACGGCCTTCCAGGCCGCCGGCAGGAGCGCGCCGCCGACGGCGGCCTTCACGAGCCCGCCGACGATGAAGACGGTGAAGCCGTAGTGCACCGCGTCGCCCCAGCTCATGTGCGTGACGGCCTGCAGGACGAGGACGCCCGGCACGAAGACCAGCAGCTGGCCGAGCACGAACGCGGCGAACGCGAGGTGGATCTTCTTGTCGGCGCCGCGCTCGGCCAGGAAGCCGATCAGGGCCGTCGCCAGCACGAACCCGACGAGGTAGCCGCCCGAGGAGCCCCAGAGCGCCTCGACGCCGGAGCCACCGTCGGCGTAGACCGGCAGCGCGAAGCCGAGGACGATGTAGAGGAGCATCGACGACGTGCCGCGGCGCAGGCCGAGCGTCGCGCCGACGAGGCCGACGGCCAGCGTCTGGCCCGTCATCGGGACCGGCGTCATCGGGATCGTGATCTGGGCCATCAGGCCGGTGAACAGCGCGCCGAAGAGGACGAGGACGGCGTCGCGGACGCGAGCGCCCGGGAGGACGTCCGCGAGGACGGTCCGTGGCCGGACGACGACGCCAGGGGAGGTGATGGAGCTCATTTCGGGAACCCTTTCACACCCGCCACCCCGGCCGCTTCCGGACCGGAGGGACCCTCCGCCCGGTCGTGGGGGGGGGTGGCCCGCTCAGACCTCGAAGTCGCCCGCGCCGCGGCGGACGGACTCCAGCAGCGTCGTCAGCTGCTCCTGCTCGCCGGGCTCCAGCGCCTCGAGCGAGAAGGCGGCGGCGTTCATGTCCAGCGTCGCGGTCTGGGCCACCCGCCGGCCCTCCTCGGTGATCTCGGCGAGGGTGGCGCGGCGGTCGCTCTCGTGCGGCACCCGCCGGACGAAGCCGTCCTGCTCGAGCTTGTCGACGATGTTCGTGACGCTCGTGCGGTGCACCTGGAGGCGCTCGCCGAGCTTGCCCAGCGGCAGCGCGCCGTCGCGCGTGAACGACAGCAGCATCAGCGCCTCGTAGCGCGGGAACGTCAGCCGGTGGTCGCGCAGCACGGCGTTGAGCTGCGCGAGGAGGATCTGCTGGACGCGCATGACGGAGGTCACGGCCGCCATCGGGCGCGCGGGCTCGGGGCCCCAGCGGTCCGTCCAGTGGCGCCGCGCCTCGCCGATCGGGTCTCTGCGCAGCGGTGCGGGCACGCCGGAACCCAATCACACCGCGCCACGGGCCGGGGGACGGCACGAGCCGCCCCCCGGGGCCTCCACGGCGCTCACGACGTGCCGCGGACGGCCGGCCCGTGCGCTGCGGGAAGCGCTCGCCGGCGCTCGCTACTTCCCGCAGACGGCTGGCCCGTGCGCTGCGGGAAGCGCTCGCTGGCGCTCGCTACTTCCCGCAGACGGGCCAGGGCTGCGCGCCCCGGTCGGCGAAGAGCTTCGCCGCGATGCGGTCCTGCGTGGCCTCGGGGGCCGCGGCCGGGTCGCCCGTGCCGCCGTTGGCCCGCCACGTCTGGCGGTCGAACTGGTACTTGCCGCGGTACTGGCCGGTCGACGAGATCGCCGTCGGGTCGCCGCCGGACTCGCACTGCGCGATCTTCGCGAGCGCCGCGTTCGGGGCGGTGCCGGTGGCCGCGGCGTCCTTCGTCGTCGCCGAGCGGGTCGACGCGGACGCCGAGACGCCCATCTCCTGGAGCGTCAGGGGCCCGATGACCCCGTCGGCCTCCAGGCCGTTCTGCCGCTGCCAGGCCTTCAGGGCCTTGCGGGTCTGGGGACCGACGACGACGAAGCGGGCGTCGCCGGAGAAGCCCGGACTTGATTTTTATACCGTTTGGTCGGTAGAAGTCCAGGCATGGATCTGGATCTGCCCGAAGACG
>NZ_JBFAPC010000177.1:0-11256 GCF_040675535.1 Patulibacter sp. NPDC049589
GTCATGCTGTCGCTCCGCGGTGTCGCCCCGCTGCTCCTCACCGGCACGAGCGGGGTCGCCCTGCTCGCGTTCGGGATCGGCGGGGCGACGCCAAGGTCAGCTGCCGGGTGAGCACCAGCAAGGGCGCCCGGCGGGTCACCTGCACGGTGCGCGGCACGACGAAGAAGGCCGGCGCGGCGCTGACCCGCTCGCGCGCCACCCTGATCCGCTCGGGCCGCACCTACGCGCGCGGCACGACCGGCGGCCTCGCGATCCGCCGCAGCACGCCCCACGGCCGCTACACGCTCCGCGTCGTGGTCGGCCACACCGCGGTGCGGTACCCGGTCGCCGTCCGCTGATCGGGAGCGCCGGCCCGGCCCGGCGCGGCACCGATCGCGTGGCGAAGGCGTGCCGGAAGACGAGTTGGTCGAGGGCCTGCACCGGGAGGAAGGCGGCCTGGGCGGACGGGTCGCCCGACCGGCGCGGTAGGCGAGGTAGCCCGTCCGCGCCGCGAACAGGCGCCAGCCGAGTTCCGCGGCCCGGGTCACCTCTCCCGGCGGGATCCCGAAGGGGTGCAGGAAGGTGCGGGGCTCGACGGCGGCCCCGACCGGCACGGTCCCGGCGATCGCGGTCATGGCTCCGAGGGCGGTGATCGGCATCCCCGGATCCTGGTGCGTCGTCCCAGCCACGCTTTGGCGCATATGGACGTCTATGGCGTAGCAGGCCATCGATGGCGTCGAGGCGTCCGTATGGCGCCCCGGCGGCACCGTGCAGACCGCACGCCGGGGCCGGGAACGGTTGGCCGATCGGCGCACGGATCGGCCGCTCTGCGGACGTACAGTCGGAGAGCGGGCGGAACCTCGCGCCCGTGACCACCACCTCGGAAGGACCCCGTGCTCCCCGGACGACCCTCATCGGTCGCCGCGGCGGCCCCTGCGCGCACGCAGCGGCCACCGCGACGACGTCCCCTGGCCCTGCTGCTGGCCACGCTCATCGCTCTGATCGCCACCGCGTCACCGGCCCTCGCCGCCGACGCGGGCGTCCCCGACGCCACGCTCCCCGGCGCGTACGGCACGAAGAAGATCGACTACGACGCCGGCACGCTGCTGCTGAACCTCGCCACGCCCGGCCAGTCGACGACCGTGCCGATGAAGGGCTCGATCACCTACCCGACCGGCAACGGCAGCCAGGCGTCGAAGGTCATCGTCTTCGTCCACGGCCGCCACGGCGTCTGTCTCGGCACGTCCGGCACGACGTCGCCGCCCGGGCCGTCGCCGGGAACCTGCCTCGACAGCGAGGCGCCCGACGGCACCCCGGTCTCGACCGACATCCGCAGCTACGGCGGCTACGACTACATGGCCGAGAACCTCGCCAGCCACGGGTACGCGGTCATGAGCATCGAGGCCAACATCACCGGCTTCGACAACAACTACGCCGACGCCGGCGCGGGTGCGCGCTCGCAGATCATCAACGCGTCGCTGCGCCTGCTGGACCGCTGGAACAACGGCCTCGGCCCGGTCACGGACGATCCGGACACGACCGTCGGGCTGAAGCTCGTCGGCCGGCTCGAGCTGTCCTCCGGCGTCGGCCTCATGGGCCACTCGCGCGGCGGCGACGCGGTGACGGACTTCGTCACCTACAACCGCAACCTGTCGAGCGGGCGCTGGCTCATCGACGGCGTCGTGGCGCTCGCCCCGACCGCGTACTCGACGGCCGCCCGGACGACGACCTCCGGCGGGACCACCACCGTCACCGGCCCGCCGCGCACGCCGGAGGGCACCAACTACGTCAACCTGCTGCCCGCCTGCGACGGCGACGTCAACACGCTGCAGGGCGCGCGCTTCGTCGAGAACGCGAAGTACGCCCCCGGCAACGCCGGCGTGGCGACGATGCAGTGGTACGTGCAGGGCACGAACCACAACTTCTACAACACGGTCTGGACCGGGGACGACTTCGGTCCGGCCGCCGATCCGGCCTGCACGCAGCGCCTCGGCACCACCGCCCGCCTGTCCCCGTCGGACCAGCGGCGCGTCGGCCTGACGCTGATGAACTCCTTCCTCCGCCGCTACGTCGGCGGCGAGAAGGCGTTCGATCCGCTGATGACCGGCGAGGTCACCCTGCCGTCGACGAGCTGCCCGGTCGCCTCGGGCGTCGCGTGCGGCGAGGAGGTCAAGACGAGCTACTTCGGCCCGACGACCAAGCGGCTCGACGTGCTGAAGCCGGCCCCGACGTCCGACCCGATCGAGACGGCGACGGTCCCGGACCCGGTCGACCCGACCGCCACGACGGTCGCCGCCACCGGCGGTCCGCTGACGGCCACGGGCCTGGCGACGTTCGAGGTCTGCCGCCCGTCGGCGGTGCCGCGCCGCGGCCTGCCGAAGAAGCCGAGCGCGTACCCGCTCTGCCCGGACGACAACAACAACCGCTCGATCGGCACGCAGTTCGCCGTCGCGTGGGACGGCCCGGCGAGCCTGACGGCCGGCCTCGGCGCCGACGGCGGGACGAAGGACGTCTCGACGTTCGGTGCCCTGACGATGCGCGTGGCGGTCAACCGCAACGACCCACGCAACCCGGCGGGCAACGGCTTCACGCCGCAGAGCGCGACCCAGGACCTCGACGTCACGATCACCGACGCCGCGGGCGCGACCGCCACGACCACGGCGGCCAAGTGGGGCACGGCGCTGGAGCCGTCGATCGGCAGCAGCTACCAGCACATCATCCTCAACGGCCTGCGGATCCCGCTCTCGGCGTTCGCGGGGGTCGACCTCACGAAGGTCGCCTCGGTGACGCTCGGGTTCGGCGCCCGCACGCCCACGGGGTCGATCCAGCTGGCCGACGTCGCGTTCCAGGAGACCGCGCCGGACGCCCCGCCGGCGCCGGTGACCCCGGTCATCCCGCCGCGTGACGGTCCGCCGTCGCCGGTGGGCGACGTCCTCGCCCCGCCCGTCGCCCCGGCGGCCCCCGCACCCGGGACGCCGGCGAAGGCCTGCGTCGACACGAAGCGCCCGACGAGCCGCGTCTCGTCGATCCGCGCGACCCGGACCCGCATCCGCGTGGCCGGCCGCGCGACCGACAAGGGCTGCGTCACGGCGAGCGGGAAGGCCGTCGCCGGCAAGGCGGGCGGCGGGGTCCAGCGGACCCTCGTGTCGGTGTCGAAGAAGAGCGGCGAGGGCTGCCGCTTCCTCAACCGCAAGGGCAAGTGGGGCCCGGAGGTCTACTGCGACAACCCGATCGTGCTCTTCGCCAAGGGCACGAAGACCTGGTCGCTGGCCGTGAAGGCGAAGCTCGCCAAGGGCGTCTACACGGTGTCGGTCGTGACCTACGACCGGACCGGCAACCTGGCGAAGGCCGCGCGCCAGTCGGTGCGCGTCCGCTGAGGACGGGCCGGCCGGGGCGGGGGAGACCCCGTCCCGGCCGGGGCTACTTCTGGGCCGCGCCGCTCTCGAGCTGCTTGCGGGCGGCGTCGACCTGCTTCTTCGCGCTGGGGGGCAGCGCGCCGGCCTTCTCGAGCGTCTCGGCGGCCGCGAGGGCCTGGCGCTGGATCTTGTCCCGGACCACGCCGATCTGCTTGGTGCCGGCCGCCGCGCTGAGCTTGCCGGACTGCACCTTCTTGGTGATGTCGACGAGCTGTTGCTGGAGCGCGGTCGCCCGGTGCTGGGCGGCGGCGACGTCGGCCTTCAGCTTCTTGGCGTCCGCGTCCGAGAAGCCGCTGTCCTTCAGCCGCTGGGACGTCTCGACGAGCTCGTCGGCGGCCTTCTTGTCGATGCCCTCCTTCTGCAGCTGCTGGGAGGCCTTCTCGTTCTGCGCCTTGTCGTCGCTGCTGCCGGCGCCGCACGCGGAGAGTCCGAGGGTCGCGGCGAGCAGGGCGGCCACGGCAATAGGTCGATAGCCGATCATCAATCGGATGATGGCGCATCGGTCCGGGACGCGGCGTCCGGCGGGTACGCCGTCTCCGCGGAGGAGGCGCCGATCGTGCCCGAACCGCCCGCCGGACGCGGCACCCGGGCACGTCGCCCGACCCGCGGGCAGTCGTGGCCGCGGGGGCGGACCGGCCCGGGACGGACCGGGGTCGACGTCTATCCTCGGGGTGCGCCCATGCCGGATCCTCTGAAGACCACCGCCCCCGACCGCGTCCCCGTCCGCCGAGCCCTGCTCTCGGTGTCGGACAAGACCGGCCTGACCGAGCTCGCGCAGACCCTGCACGACGCGGGGACGGAGCTGATCTCGACCGGCGGCACGGCCAAGGCGATCGCGGACGCCGGCCTGCCGGTGATCGCCGTCGAGTCGATCACGGGCTTCCCGGAGATGATGGACGGGCGCGTCAAGACGCTCGATCCGCACCTCTTCGCCGGCATCCTCGGCGTGCGGGACCTCGACACCCACGCGTCCGCGGCGGCCGAGCACGGCATCGGCTGGATCGACCTGGTCGTCGTCAACCTGTACCCCTTCGAGGAGACGATCGCCAAGCCCGACGTCTCCCTCGCCGCCGCGATCGAGAACATCGACATCGGCGGCCCGTCGCTGATCCGCGCGGCCGCGAAGAACCACGGTTACGCCGCGATCCTCACCGACGCTGCGCAGTACCCGGCGGTCATCGAGGAGCTCAAGGCCTCCGGCGACGGCTCCCTGGGCCTCGTCACGCGCCGCAACCTCGCGCTCCAGGCCTACGCCACGACCGCCCGCTACGACGCGGCGATCTCGGGCTTCCTGCAGGACCAGGAGGAGTTCGACGGCTCGCAGCTGCCGCTCGGCCACCCCTGCGGCCACCCGGCGTCCGGCGGCCGCGTGCCGTTCCCGCCGACCTTCTCCCGCGGGTACGTCCGCGACCGCACCCTGCGCTACGGCGAGAACCCGCACCAGCGCGGCGCCTACTACCGCCGCGCCGGCGCCCGCGCCCACCTGCTGTCGGGCGTGCAGCAGCTCCACGGCAAGGAGCTGTCCTTCAACAACCTGCTCGACCTCGAGGCCGCCCGCGCGATCGCCCGCGAGTTCGACGAGCCCGCCGCGGTCATCGTCAAGCACAACAACCCCTGCGGCGCCGCGATCGGCGACTCGAGCCTGCAGGCGTTCGAGCGCGCGCTGGCCTGCGACCCGGTCTCGGCCTTCGGCGGCATCGTCACGCTGACCCGCCCGGTCGACCTCGCCGCCGCCGAGGCGCTCTCGAAGCTCTTCGTCGAGGTGCTCTTCGCCCCGTCGTTCGACGCGGACGCCCTCGCGCTGCTGTCCGAGAAGCCCAACGTCCGCCTGCTGACGGGCGACGACGCGCCGCTGAAGGGCCTCGAGCGGCTCGACGTCCGCGCCGTGGCCGGCGGCGTCCTGGTGCAGGACACCGACGAGGTCGTCGTCGACCCGACGACGATGTCGGTCTCCACGACCGCGCAGCCGACGGACGAGCAGTGGCGCGACATGCTCTTCGCCTGGCGCGTCATGCGGCACGTGAAGTCCAACGCGATCGTCTACGCGAAGGACGGTGCGACGGTCGGCATCGGCGCCGGCCAGATGAGCCGCGTGGACTCCGCCCGGATCGCCCGCGAGAAGGCCGCCGAGCACGGCCTGGACCTGACCGGCGCCGCGATGGCGTCCGACGCGTTCTTCCCGTTCCCCGACGGGCTCGAGGTCGGCCTGCAGGCCGGCGTCACCGCCGTCATCCAGCCGGGCGGCTCGATGCGCGACGAGCTCTCGATCGCCGCCGCCGACGCGGCGGGCGCGACGATGGTCTTCACGGGGCGGCGGCACTTCCGGCACTAACTGCGCCGCGCGTCCGCCCACGGCGGATCCGCCAGATGGCGCATGGTCGTGTGTACGGGGCCGACCTACACTCCAGCCCTCGCGCGGGTCCGGGAGGCCCCGCGGTCACCAGGGTGGGAGCGCAGGCATGGCAGGCACGGAGTTCATCAGGCGTCGGCGGCCGGACGGCGGTCGACGATCAGGCGGCGACGGTGTCCGTGTCGGCTTCCGCCACGGCTCCGAGGCGCTGCTCGGCGGGGCCGCCGCCCTCTGGCTCGTCGGCTTCTTCCTGCCGGCGACCGCGTCGGGCTCGGGATCGACCATCAGCGGCCGCGCGTTCGCCGATCTGATCGGGTCGGGGACGCTCACCGTCTCCGCGCCGCGCTGGTTCGGCGCCGTCCTCTACCTCGTGCCGCTCGCGGCCGCAGTCCTGCTGGTGACGCTCGTGTCCGACCATCCGTCGGTCGTCGGGCTCCGCCTCGTCGCGGCGGCCGTCGCGACCCTCGCGGCGCTCGCGTTCGCCGCGGTGGTCGCCGACTGGCGGCCCGCGCGGGTCGGCACGGGATCCTGGGTCGCGATCGCCGGGAGCTGCCTCGCGGTCGCGGGCGCGACGTCGACCCTGCGTCGCCGGGGAGGCCACCATGGCGACCGGTGACGGCTGGCCCCCGACCGGCGCCCCGCAGCCCGGCGGCGCTCGCCACGGCGGCCCGCAGCCCGGCCGGCCGCAGCCGCTGGTGCACGATGAGCATCTGCGGCAGCCGGGCCAAGATGCGGGCTTACCGGGATCGCGCCCGCTGACGCCGGGTCACGGCTTGCGGCCGACCCCGGCGAACTCGGAGACCTTGTCGGTGATGCCCGGGCGGGACGGGTCAGGCCGCCAGGCGGAGCAGGTCACGACGCCCGGGTCGAGCAGCTCGAGGCCGGTGAAGAAGGCCGCGATCTCGTCCCGGCTGCGGGCGCAGATCGGCGCCGCACCGCTCTCGTTCCACTGCTTCATCGACTGCTCGACGGCCGGCCCGTTCACCTCGGTGGTCGGGTGCGAGATCACCAGATAGCTCCCGGACGGGACGGCGCCGACGAGATCGCGCACGATCCGGGCCGCCTCCGCGTCGTCGACCACGAAGTTCACGATGCCGAGCAGCATGATCGCGATCGGCTGGTCGAAGTCGAGCGTCTCCCGGGCCTGCGACAGGATGTGCGCGGTGTCCCGGATGTCGGCGTCGATGTAGTCGGTGGCGCCCTCGGGCGTGCTGTTCAACAGGGCCCGGGCGTGCACCAGGACCATCGGGTCGTTGTCCACGTAGACGATGCGACTGTCCGCGGCGACGCTCTGAGCCACCTCGTGGGTGTTGTCCGCGGTCGGCAGGCCGGTGCCGATGTCCAGGAACTGCCGGATCCCCGCCTCGCCGGCCAGGTGGCGCACCGCCCGGCCGAGGAACTCGCGGTTGGCCCGGGCCGACTGGACCAGCTCCGGCATCAGGGCCAGCGCATATTGCGCGGCCTCACGGTCGGCGGCGAAGTTGTCCTTGCCGCCGAGCAGGTAGTTCCACAGCCGCGCGGAGTGGGCCACCTCGGCGTTGAGCGAGGCGTGCACTTCCGGCGGGAGTCCGTGCGCATCGGTCACGGTGCGAACCCTATCGATCTGCCCGCGGGAGGGGAAGGCGCTTCCCCTCCCGCGAGGGACGCCTGGATTACAGGATGGTCCAGGTGTCGCCGGTGTTCAGCAGGTCGCCGAGCATCTCGTCCGGCGTGCCGGTGGCCTGTGCCTGGGCGTCCAGCACCTGCTTGCGCACGATCTCGTCGTAGGACGGGCGCTGCACGTTGCGGAACACCCCGATCGGCGTGGTGTCGAGGTCGGAGCCGGACAGCCGGGAGAGGGCGAACGCGTACGCCGGGTCGTCCACTGTCGCGTCGTGGACGATCGCGGTGCCGCCCTCCTGCACCTTCAGCCCGAAGCTGCCCTCCGGGTGGACGACCGAGAACCGGTTGTCCGTGCCGAAGGTGATCGGCTCGCCCTGCTCCAGCCGGATCAGGTGCTCGTCGCGCGTCGACGCGTCCTTGATCAGCTCGAAGGCGCCGTCGTTGAAGATGTTGCAGTTCTGGTAGATCTCCACGAACGCGGAACCCTCGTGGGCCGCGGCGGCCCGCAGCACCGACTGCAGGTGCTTGGCGTCCGAGTCGATGGTCCGGGCCACGAAGGTCGCCTCCGCGCCCAGCGCCAGCGACAGCGGGTTGAACGGCGAGTCCGCCGAGCCGGCCGGGGTCGACTTGGTGATCTTGCCGATCTCCGAGGTCGGGGAGTACTGCCCCTTGGTGAGCCCGTAGATCCGGTTGTTGAAGAGCAGGATCTTCAGGTTCACGTTGCGGCGCAGCGCGTGGATCAGGTGGTTGCCGCCGATCGAGAGCGCGTCGCCGTCGCCGGTGACCACCCAGACGCTCAGGTCCGGGCGGGACGCGGACAGGCCGGTGGCGATCGCCGGAGCGCGGCCGTGGATGGAGTGCATCCCGTAGGTGTTCATGTAGTACGGGAAGCGCGACGAGCAGCCGATCCCGGAGACGAAGACGATGTTCTCCCGGGGGATGCCCAGCTCCGGCATGAAGCGCTGCATGGCCGCGAGGATCGAGTAGTCACCGCAGCCCGGGCACCACCGGACCTCCTGGTCGGACTTGAAGTCCTTGGCGGTCAGCTTCAGTTCGACAACCGGGTTAGCCATTCTTGACCACGTCCTCGAGCATGCTCTCCAGCGTCGCGGCGGTGAACGGAAGGCCGCTGACCTGATTGAACGGAACCGCATCGACCAGGTACTTCGCCCGGATCACCTGGGCCAGCTGGCCGAGGTTCATCTCCGGGACGACCACCTTGTCGTACCCGGCCAGGACCTCACCGAGGTTGGCCGGCAGCGGCGACAGGTGCCGCAGGTGGGCCTGCGCGATCGACAAACCGCGCTGGCGCAGCGCGCGGCAGGCGGCCCCGATCGGGCCATAGGTCGAACCCCAGCCCAGTACGAGCACCCGCGCGTTCTCCTCCGGGTCCTCGACGTCCACGTCCGGCACCGGGATCCCGTCGATGCGCGCCTGCCGGGTCCGCACCATGAACTCGTGGTTGGCCGGGTCGTACGAGATGTCGCCGGTCTTGTCGGCCTTCTCCAGCCCGCCGATCCGGTGCTCCAGACCGGGGGTGCCGGGAACCGCCCACGGCCGGGCCATCGTCTCCGGGTCCCGCAGGTACGGCAGGAACCGCCCGTCCGCGGAGTTGGGTTCGCGGGCGAAGGAGACCTGCAGGTCGGGCAGCTCGTCGACGGACGGCAGCAGCCACGGCTCGGAGCCGTTCGCCACGTAGTTGTCGGAGAGCAGGATGACCGGGGTGCGGTAGGTCAGCGCGATCCGGGCCGCCTCGATCGCGGCGTGGAAGCAGTCGGACGGCGATTTCGGCGCGATCACCGCGAGCGGCGCCTCGCCGTGCCGGCCGAACAGGGCCATGTTCAGGTCGGCCTGCTCGGTCTTGGTGGGCATGCCGGTGGACGGGCCGGCCCGCTGCACGTCGACGATGACCAGGGGCAGTTCCAGCGCGATCGCCAGCGAGATGGTCTCGCCCTTGAGCGCCACACCGGGACCACTCGTCGTGGTCACGCCGAGAGCACCGCCGTACGACGCGCCGAGCGCCGCCCCGATCGCGGCGATCTCGTCCTCGGCCTGCATCGTGGTGACGCCGAACCGCTTGTGCTTGGAGAGCTCGTGCAGGATGTCCGAGGCCGGCGTGATCGGGTAGGCGCCGAGGAAGATCGGCAGCTTCGCCTTCACGCCGGCGGCGACCAGGCCCAGGGAGAGCGCCTGGTTACCGGTGATGTTGCGGTAGGTGCCGGCCCGCATCTTGGCGGGCTTCACCTCGTAGCGCACCGAGAAGGCCTCGGTGGTCTCGCCGTAGTTCCAGCCGGCCTGGAAGGCGGCCTTGTTCGCCGCCACCAGGTCCGGGCGCTTGGCGAACTTGCGCTCCAGGAACCGCAGGGTGGATTCGAAGGGCCTCGAGTACATCCAGCTGAGCAGGCCCAGCGCGAACATGTTCTTGGCGCGCTCGGCGTCCTTCTTCGAGACGCCGGCGTCGGCCAGCGCGCCGACCGTCATCGAGGTCAGCGCGACCGGATGCACCGCGTACTCGGCGAGGGTGTCGTCCTCCAGCGGGCTGGTCGCATATCCGACCTTCGCCAGATTTCGTTTGGTGAACTCGTCGGTGTTCACGATGATGTCGGCCCCGGCGGGCAGGTCCGCCAGGTTGGCCTTGAGCGCGGCCGGGTTCATCGCCACCAGGACGTTCGGCGCGTCACCGGGGGTCAGGATGTCGTAGTCGGCGAAATGCACCTGAAAGCTGGACACGCCCGGGAGCGTTCCGGCTGGTGCACGGATCTCGGCGGGGAAGTTGGGCAGGGTCGAGATGTCGTTGCCAAGCTGAGCGGTCTCCGAGGTGAACCGGTCTCCAGTGAGCTGCATACCATCGCCGGAGTCCCCGGCGAATCTGATGACTACCCGGTCCAGCTGCTCGACTCGCTTCGCGGGAGCGGCCACGTTCAACCTCCAAAGAGCGCGGTCCGGCGGCTGAGGTTCGTCGATGAGCCGGCCCGCAAATCGTCACTTCCACACTACGTCGCCGCCCCTTACAAAGCGGCCGCGGACCGCTGACCACAGTAACTACGTGGGGAAAGGACCAGCCAGCAAAGTCCACCATGCGGCACGCGGAAACCGGCCGGGCGTCCGTTAGGCTCCCCGATCGTGGACGGATATCTCGGTTCGTACGCCACGCTGGGCCTTCTGCTGGCCGCCGGTGTGCTGCTGTTCGTGGCGGCGTTCGGCGCGAACCGGCTGCTGCGGCCGTCGACCCCGGCGGAGCCGCTGGGCAAGCGGATCTCCTACGAGAGCGGGATCGACCCGGTCGGCGGGGACTGGGCGCAGGCGCAGATCCGGTACTACGTCTACGCGTACCTCTATGTGCTTTTCGCGGTGGAAGCCGTATTTCTCTTCCCGTGGGCGCTGATCTTCGATCGGCCGGGTTTCGGCGGCCTGGCCATCGCCGAGATGGGCGTCTTCGTGGCGGTGCTCGCGCTGGGGATCCTCTATGCCTGGCGGAAGCGGATCCTGACCTGGACCTGAGCGCCCACGACGACATCGACCGGGTGGCGGGCTCGCCACCGGAAAGCGGACATGTCAACATCGTGCGCATGGGTCAGCTTCTGCTCTTCATTGTCGTGGCGCTCGTCGTCGCGACGATCGTCTTCGGCGTGACCGTCCTACTGAGCGGAGGCGACTCCGGACTGACCTCGGTCGAGCCCGACGGTCGGGCGGTGCCACTGCCCGGTGACCGGCCATTGGGCGAGTCCGACATCGCCGAGACGAAGTTCGACACCGCCTGGCGTGGCTACCGGATGGCCCAGGTGGACCAGGCGCTGCAGCGCGCGGCGTACGACATCGGTTACAAGGGCGAGCTGATCGGCGTGCTCGAGGCCGAGGTGACCGCGCTCCGCGAGGGCCGGCTCGAGGACGCCGACGCGCTGCGCAAGG
>NZ_JBFAPC010000178.1:0-11240 GCF_040675535.1 Patulibacter sp. NPDC049589
GCCCAGGCGAAGGCCGCCGACGACGCTCGCGCCGCCGGCAAGACGAGCCCGGTCCCGAGCCGGCCGCGGGACGGGCCGGAGCCGGTGCCGGGCCGACGGAGGACCGCCCCGGCTCCGGCGGCGCCGGAGACGCGGCGCGGGACGGGCCGGGACCGGCCGCGGGCCAGGCGCCGGTCTCGTCCGCTGATCGTCCGAAGGCGTCCCGGGAGCCGCTCACCGGGTCGAGTGTAGATGTGCCGATACCCGGCCGCGCGCCCCGTCGGGGACGGGCGATCGGGTCACGTCGTTCGCCGGAGGGCCCGCTAGAAGCCGTACGCCGCGCGCAGCTCGTCGTCGTTCTCGGCCAGCTGCTCGGCGAGCTCGACGAGGACCTTGGCCTGCTTCCACGAGGCGTCGTCCTGCATCTTGCCGTCGATCATGTGGACGCCCTTGCCGTCGGGGATCGCCTCGATGATCTTCTTCGCGAAGGCGACCTCGCCCGGGTCGGGGGAGAAGACCTTCTTGGCGATCGCGATCTGGACCGGGTGCAGCGACCAGGTGCCGACGCAGCCGAGGATGAACGCGGCGCGGAACTGCGCCTCGCAGGCGACGACGTCCTTGATGTCGCCGAACGGGCCGTAGAACGGGAGGATCCCGTTGGCGACGCAGGCGTCGACCATGCGGGCGACGGTGTAGTGCCACGGGTCCTGCTGGGCGCGGACGCGGCCGGCCTCGAGGTCGTCGGCGGAGGTCGGGTCGCTGATCGAGACGTAGCCGGGGTGGCCGCCGCCGACGCGCGTGGTCTTCATGCGGCGCGACGCGGCGAGGTCGGCCGGGCCGAGCGAGATGCCCTGCATGCGCGGCGAGGCGCCGGCGATCTCCTCGACGTTCGCCATGCCCGACGCGGTCTCGAGGATCGCGTGCAGGAGGATCGGGCGCTGGACGCCGGCCTTCGCCTCGAGCTGCGCGACGAGCCGGTCGACGTAGTGGATGTCCTGGGCGCCCTCGACCTTCGGGATCATGATGACGTCGAGCTGGTCGCCGATCTCGGTCACCAGCGTCGTGATGTCGTCGAGGACCCACGGGCTCTCGAGCGAGTTCACGCGGGTCCAGAGCGGCGTGCCGCCCAGGTCGGCGGTCTTGCCGACCTCGACGAGGCCGGCGCGCGCGGCCTCCTTGTTGTCGATCGAGACCGCGTCCTCGAGGTTGCCGAGGACGATGTCGGCCTTGGACGCGATGTCCGGGAGCTTCGACCGCATCTTCTCGTTGCTGGGGTCGAAGAAGTGGATCATCCGCGAGGGCGGGACCGGGATCTCGCGGACCGGCTCCGGCGCTCCGACGGCCAGCGGCTTGAAGAAGTCACGGGGATTGCGCATGAGGCGCGGATCCTACTCGCGGTCCGAGGGGCGGGCGGGGTGGCCGAGGGGCAGCATCGGAGGGTCCGACGACGGCCCGCGGGAAGCGACGGCCCGTGCGGGGCGGAGCTCGTCGACCGGTCGTGGGGGGACGACCGCGCCGCGCGCGTCCCGGACCGGCCTCAGGCCGCCGGCGGCGGCCCGGACTCCGCCCGCTCCTTCAGGGCGGCCAGGCCCTTCTCGAAGTCCCCGCCGACGACCTTGTCCATGCGGAAGAGCGCGGAGAACGCGCGGCCGAGCGGCCCCTGGGGCCCGCTCATCGTCCAGCGGACCTCGGTCGTCCCGCCGGTCTCGGCGATCGCGAAGATCGCGGTGTTGTGCGCCTTGAACGGCTTGAGGAAGCGCAGCGAGATCGTCACGTTGGACGGCGCCGTCGAGCCCAGGATCTCCATCCGGCCGGCGCCGGCCTTGCGGTTGCCAGACCACTCGTACGTCGCGCCGACGCCCGAATCGGGCCCGGAGTAGGTGCGCTGCAGGTCCGGGTCGAGCCCCTCCCACGGCGACCAGGCGGTCCACCGGTGGAAGTCGTCGATCCACGGATGGACCTGCGCGGCGGGGGCGTCGATCGTGGTCGAGCGCTCGATCTGGAACTCGCGGGTCAGGGCCATCGAGGGTCTCCGGGGTACGGGTGCCGGGCCACCGTACACCGGAGAGCCGGGCTCCGGAAGGGGCGGACGGCAGGGCCGGCCGACGTCACCGGTCGGGCCGCGCGAGCGGTCGTCCGCGGCCGACGCGCCCGCAGCGGGCCTCGTCCGCGTCCGCACGCCGGTGTGGGCCGGGAACGGGGACGCCGGGGACCCGTCGCCGACGCGGACGGCGCGCGGTACAGTCCGAAAACACGGCATATCCGACCGGGTTTGCCGACAAATCGATGGGAGCTCCCATGTCGACCACGCAGAAGCAGACCGTCCCGTTCGTCGTCGCCGGTTCGGGAACCGGCGTCCTGCAGCGGATCGAGGTCGGTGGCGGCGGTGCGGCGCACGTCTTCTCGACGGACACCGTCCCGCCCTTCGGCGGCGCCGACTCCGAGCCCAGCCCCCTCTCCTACGTCCTCGGCGCGCTGACGGGCTGCAACCAGATCACGGTGCAGCTGGTGGCCAAGGACCTCGGCGTCCGGATCGGTCGCTTCACCGCCGACGCGGTCGGCGACTTCGACCCCGCCGTGCTCGCGACGGGTGCCGAGGGCAACGCGAACTTCGACGCCATCCGCGTCGACGTCACGGTCGAGACGGACGCCGACGAGGCGACGTTCGAGCGCCTGCGCACCGAGACCGAGCGCCGCTGCCCCGTCACGCAGCTCGCGATCCGCAGCGGGCTCGAGTTCACCTCGACGTGGAAGGCCGCGCCGCTGAGCGCCTGATCGGAGGCGCCGGGCGCCGGACCGCCGACGTGGCCGCCGGACCGCCGACGTGGCCGCCCGGGCGCGGCACGGGCCGGCCGACGGCAGTGCCCGTGGAGCGAGCTTCGGGGCGATCCGCGCAACATCCCGTCGAGGCACGAGGCTCTATGGGGTGATGCGTGTTCGTCCCGTCCCGTCATGGCGCCCCCGATGAGGGGCGCGACCATCCTCGCCGTGGCGCCCGCCCCGCGGCGGGCGTTCCCCGTCGCTGGGCTCGACCCGGGGGTGTCGCGGCCCCGCGGTCCGCGCTCCGGCCGCGAACGTGCCCCCGGCCTCCTGTCTCACGCCGCCGAGGCCCCGGCCCGCGGCGCCGACCGGCTCATCGACCGGGCGCGGGGCGCAGGGAGCGCCGTGACGGCTCCCGGCGCGACCCCCGACCCGGACGCGATCGCCCGCCGTGCGCTGGACGTGGGGCGCCGGACCGCGCTGGGCGTCCTGGCCGGCGACGCGGCGACGGCCGACGACGTCGCCCAGGAGGTGGCGATCCTGGCCGTCCGCCACGCGCACCGCCTCCGCGACCCGGCGGCGCTGGACGGCTGGCTGCACCGCACCGCGGTCCGCGCCGCGCTGCGGACGGTCCGCCGCGGTCGTCGCCGCCACGACGTCGAGGAGGCCCACGTCGCGGTGCACGGCCGCGTGGCGACCGAGCCCGCCGGGCCGCTGGAGGACCTCGGCCGCCTGCTGTCGTCGCTCCCCGAGCGCCAGCGCGCGGAGCTCACCCTGCGCTACGCCCACGACCTCGACGACGACGCGATCGCGGCCGCGCTCGGGTGCCGCGCCGGGACCGTCCGCGCGCTGCTGTCCCGGGGACGCGCGGCGCTGCGGGAGCGGCTTGCGCCGCCGGGCCCGCCCGCCGACCGCCTGACCCCGGGTCCCCGGACGACCCCCGGTGACCACGATGCCTGAGCGCGACGACCTCCACGACCTCTTCGCCCCGCTGCGGACGGAGACGACCGCGTCCGCCGCCGAGCTGGCCCGTGTCCGGGCGGCGGCCGCCGCCCCGGCGCCGCGGTCGCGGCGCCGGTGGGTGCTCAGCGGCTCGACCGTCGTCGTCGCGGCCGGCGTTGCGGCGGTGCTCGTCCTCGCGATCGACCGTAGCCACCCGGGGACGTTCGTCGGCGAGGCGGGCGCGCGCGAGCTCCTGCGCGCCGCGGCGGACGCGACGCGCGACGAGCCGGCCCAGGACGGGTGGCGCTGGACGACGACCGTGCGCGTGCAGCGGATGGCCCTCGTGGCGCGGCGCTGCCGGACCTGTCCCGTGGAGCGCTCCCTGCTCGAGACGCGCTCGACGCACGAGCAGTGGAACGGCCCCCGCGGCGAGGCGTACGCGACCGACCGTCAGGATCCGCCGCGCGCGATCGAGAACGAGCCGCTGCTCCGGGCGCACCACGCGCTCGACGTGTCGACGCGCCCGCGGGAGTTCGGCGGGACGCACGTGGTGCCCGCCGCGCCCGGCGCGGACGACGCCGGATCGCTGGTCGGCCTCAGCAGCCCCGGGGGCATCGCGGATCCGAGTGCCGTGCCCGATGGCCCGCGGGCGCTGGTCCGCTGGGTCGGCGACCGGCTCCACGCGCAGGACCGGGCGCAGCGGGCACTGGCGAAGGATCGTGGCATCGTGGGCTTCTCGACGATCTCCTGGGCCACGAGGATCAGCTACGCGCTCGTCGACGTGGCGACGTCGCCGCAGCTGTCCGGCGCGCAGCAGGCGGCCGCGTTCGAGGCGCTCGCCGACCGTCCGGCGGTGACCGCCGTGCGGGCGCCGGCGGCGTTCGCCTCGCCGGACCGCGTCGCCGTGCGGATCGCGGCGAGGACCCCGGCCGGCCGCGAGGACCTGCGGATGCCGTTCACGGCCGACCGGGTCATCGTCTTCGACCGCGGGACGCACCGGGTGATCGCCGAGGAGATGCAGCCGACGCCGGGTGCTCCGAGGGCGCGCTTCTCGTTCGGCGAGGGCCGCCACCGCGGCACGATGGAGCTGGCCGCCGGCGGGGGTGGCGAGACCCGCTACGGAGACCCCGTCGCCGTCCCGGGCCCCGGCCTCGACGCCGACGGGCACCGCCGCATGGCGCTGACCGGGCTGCTCGAGCTCGACCGCGACGGCCAGGGCCGGGTCTCCGGTCCCCGGGGGACGGGCGACGCGGCGGGACGGGGTCGCCGGGGCGGGTGATTCGCGGTCCACGTCCCGGTCCGGCGGGCCGGCCGGGCACCCGCCCGCCGGCCTCGCCGACCCTCACCCGAAGATCGTGTCGAAGATCAGGTAGCCGTTGAGGCCGATGATGATCGCCGCGATGACGCTCGCGGCGATCGTCGTGATCGGACGGTTGACGAGGGTGCCCATGACGCTGCGGTCGCTCGAGATCAGGATCAGCGGGACCAGGGCGAACGGGATGCCGAACGAGAGGACGACCTGGGAGACGACGAGGACGTCGGTGGTCGGCAGCGCGAGCGCCAGGACGATCAGCGCCGGGGTCATCGTCACCGCGCGGCGGAAGAACAGCGGGATCCGCCAGTCCATGAAGCCCTGCATGACGATCTGCCCGGCGTACGTGCCGACGCTCGAGGACGACAGACCGGACGCCAGCAGGGCGACCGCGAAGGCCAGGGCCGCGCCGCCGCCGACGTAGTCCTGGAGTCCCCGGTGCGCGGCCTCGATCGAGTCGACGTCGGTCGCGCCGATGCGGAAGAACAGCGCGGCGGCGACGAGCATCATCGAGAGGTTGATGAGGCCGGCGATGCCGAGGCCCAGGCCGACGTCGATCCGCAGCCAGCGCAGGAGCTTCCGCCGCTCGCCCTCGTCGCGGGGCGCCATCCGCTTCTGCGTCAGCGCCGAGTGCAGGTAGACGACGTGCGGCATGACCGTCGCGCCGATGATGCCGACGACGAGCAGCAGCGACTCCGAGCCGGCGAGCCCGGGGGTGAGGCCGTCGAGGATCCCCGACGTGGACTGGTTGCCGACCGCGAAGAGGTCGTAGACGAAGCCCGCGGCGACGAGGGCGAGCATCGCGGCGATCGCGAGCTCGAAGCGCCGGTAGCCGCGCTGCTCGAGCGCGAGGATGCCGAAGGCGACCACCGCGGTGATCAGTCCGGCGGCGAACAGCGGGACGCCGAAGAGCAGGTTCAGGCCGATCGCCGCGCCGACGAACTCCGCCATGTCGGTGGCGATCGCGACGACCTCCGCCTGGGCCCACAGGCCGAAGCGGGTGCGGCGGCCCCAGCGGGTCCGGGCCAGCTCGGGCAGGTTGTGTCCGGTCGCCATGCCGGTCTTCGCCGACAGGTACTGGACGAGCATCGCCATCGCCGAGGACATGACGACGACCCAGACGAGCAGGTAGCCGAACTTCGAGCCGGCGGAGATGTTCGTCGCGAAGTTGCCGGGGTCGACGTACGCGACGGCCGCCACGAACGACGGCCCCAGCAGCGCCAGGCGGCCCCTGATCCGGCCCCGTGAACGCGCGGCCTCGTAGTGGCTGGGCTCGAGGGGGACGTCCGGTGCGCGGGGGGCCGCCGGCCGGTCATCCTGAAGTGTGGTGTCTATGCGCCGAATTATATCGCATGCCAAAACCTCGGCTGTGCGTTGCATCCGGCAGACTCCCCGGCGCGCGATCCGCCGCACCCGACCTGGAGTAGCAATGTCCGACGACCCGACCTTCACCCCCGGTACCGACGACCTCCCCGAGGTCCGCCACGCGACCGGTGCCCACCAGTACGGCCGCTACTTCGAGGAGTTCGAGGAGGGCGCGACGTACAAGCACTGGCCCGCGAAGACCGTCACGGAGGGGGACGACCACCTGTTCTGCCTCCTGACGATGAACCACCACCCGCTGCACCTCAACGACGTCTACGCCAAGCGCTCGCAGCAGGGCAAGAACGTCGTCGTCGGCCCGTACGTCTACTCGCTGGCGCTGGGCATCTCGGTCTCGGACATCTCCGGCCTGGCGATCGCGAACCTCGCCACCGACGAGCTCTCGCACCCCAACCCGGTCTTCCACGGCGACACGCTGTTCGTCGAGACCGAGGTCCTCTCGAAGACGCCGTCGCGGAGCAAGCCCGACCGCGGCGTCGTGATCGTCCACACCCGCGTCTTCAACCAGGACGGCCTGCTGGTCGCCGAGTTCAAGCGCCGCGTGCTCGTCCCGAAGAAGGATCCGGGCGCGTAGGGCCTCCGGCCGCCGTCCGTCCCGTCAGCGGGGCGGGCGGAACACGCCGATCTGCGTCACGCGGCTGATGATCCACGCCCGCGGGACGGCGCCCCAGTAACGCGAGTCGGCCGACTCGCCACGGTTGTCGCCGACGAGGTACCAGTCGTCGCGGCCCAGGGTGATGGCGCGCGGCAGGTTGCACACGCCGTCGGCGGAGTCGTCGGTGCAGGGCGCGATCGACCGCTCGCCCGCGTCCCGCCCGTTGCGGATCGTGTGCCCGCGACGGAACGCGACCCGGTCGCCCGGGCCGGCGACGATCCGCTTGATGTACTTCTCGTCCGAGCGGCCGCCGATGCCCTGCGGGCACGGCCGGCCGCGCTCCACGGCCCGACGCTCGGCGCACTCCGCGGATGCGGCGTCGGTGCCGAGAGCGCTCTTGGGCGGGTGGAAGACCACGATCTGCCCGACGCGCAGTCGCTCGCCGGCGGTCAGCTCCTTCGTGAGGACCTTCGTCCCGACGTCGATCGTCGGGGCCATCGACTCGGACGGCACGCGCAGGACGGCCGTCCCGGGGGCGAGGCCGCCGGGGTAGTGATGAGGCTTCGAGGCGTCGTCCGCGTCGTCGGAGCCGCAGGCGGTCAGGAGCGAGGCCGCGGAGACGAGGGCGAGCAGGGAGAGACCACGGGACCGGGACGGGGCACGCACGCGCGCACCGTATCGTCCGGGCCGCGGGTCCTGTGGGGAACCGGTCGTGACGTCGACCGCCACGACGGGCAGGCGTCCCGGGCCTGACGGGCGCCGACGGCGCGCGCGGGACCGGGTGCCCGCGGCGGGGACGAGAGCCCGCCGGCGGCGGAGGCCGGGGCGCGGCGGTCGCGGATCCGCCGGTCGGCCTACAGCCCGCCGACCCGCTTGGGCGGCCAGTAGGTGCCCACCGCGTTGCCGATGATCCACTTCGTGCGGACCGGGCCCCAGAAGCGGCTGTCCTCGGACTCGCCGCGGTTGTCGCCGAGCACGTAGACCGTGTCCTTGGGAACGGTGATCGTCCGCGCGAAGGTGCAGTCGCCGGCGGACCCGCAGCCGCGGATGAACGGCTCCTTCGTGGTCTTGCCGTTGCGGATCACGCGGCCGCGGCGGATCTGGATCCGGTCGCCCGGCACGCCGACGACCCGCTTGATGAACGTGTCCTTGTCGGCGACCTTCGCGGGGACCTCGCAGGGCGTCGGGGTGCCGCCGCCCTGGTCGTGGTCCTCGCAGCGCCCGCCGGCCGCGTCCTGCGCGGGGTGGAAGACGATGATGTCGCCGACCTTCGGCGTGTTCCCCAGCCGGTGGCCGACGCGCTCGACGATCACCCGCTGGCCGACGGTGAGCGTGGGCTCCATCGACTCCGAGGGGATCTGGTACGGCTTGATGGCGAGGGCCTGGACCGCGAACACGAGGCCGAGGACCACCGCGATCGTGAAGACCATCGACGCCAGGGAGTTTCGCCGCAGGCGCTGGAGGGTCGCGAGCACAGCGGGATGGTGGCAGAGCCCCGCCGGCGGTGAGCCGTCAGGGGACGGACGGCCGGGCCGGCCTTGCCGTCCGCGGGGCCAGCGACGATGCCGTCCGTGGCCGACGACGGACGAGCAGCGCGGATCCTGCGGGGCGTGCGGGCGATCCCCGAGGGCTACGTCCGGACCTACGGCGACCTCTCCCCGGGCGCGCCCCGGCTCGCCGGCCGGGTCCTGTCGGAGCACGGCGCCGGCGTGCCGTGGCACCGCGTGGTGCGCGCCGACGGCAGCCTGGCCCAGGGCGCCCGACAGGAGGCGCTGCTGCGCGCCGAGGGCGTGCCGATCCGGCCCTCCGGCCGCGTCGATCTGCGCGCCGCCCGGCTGCCGCTGCCGCCGGGCGAGCACCTCGAGTGAGGGGGACGGCCCCCGCGGGCCGGCGGCGGTGCCGACCACGACGCCACGCGGCCGGGGCAGGCCGCAGGGGGGCGTCGCGACCGGCGGCGCTCAGCCGGTGACGGACGCCAGCGTGCGCGGCGGCGCGCCGACGTAGAGCGCCCCGGGGCGGATCAGCCGCCCGGTGCGCCGCTGCTCGAGCACGTGCGCCGACCACCCGGCGGTCCGGGCGCAGACGAACAGCGGGGTGAAGAGCTCCTGCGGGACCTGCGCGTGGTCCAGGACGACCGCGGACCAGAACTCGACGTTCGTCGCCAGGACGCGGTCGGGCTTCGCCGCCGACAGGGCCGCCAGCGCGGCGCGCTCGAGCTCCCGCGCCGCCTCGACGCGGGGCGACCCGAGCTCCTCGGCGACGGCCCGGAGCGCCCGCGCCCGCGGGTCCTCGGCCCGGTAGATCCGGTGCCCGAAGCCCATGATCCGTTCACCGCGAGCCAGCAGGCCCGCGACGTAGCGCTCGGCGTCGCCGTCGCGCTCCACCTCGTCGAGCATCCGCAGGACCCGGGCCGGCGCGCCGCCGTGCAGCGGGCCGGACAGCGCGCCGACCGCCGCGCTCAACGCCGCCGCCACGTCCGCGCCGGTCGACGCCACGACGCGCGCGGTGAAGGTCGACGCGTTCATCCCGTGCTCCGCGGCCGTCGTCCAGTACGCGTCGATCGCCCGGGCCTGGTCGGGGTCGGCCTCGCCGCGCCAGCGCAGGAGGAAGCGCTCCGCCAGCGTCCGCCCCTCGTCGATCCGCTCCTGGGGGACGGGGGCGACCCCGCCGCCGCGCGCCGCCTGGGCGACGAACGACAGCGTCGCCGACGCCGCCCGCCCGAGCTGGTCGCGGGCGACCTCGGGGCTGATGTCCACGAGCGGGCGGAAGCCCCACTCGGGCGCCAGCGCGGCGATCGCGGCCTGGACGTCGACGCGGGCGTCGCCGGACCGGAAGGCCAAGGGGTGCGGCCCGGCCGGCGCGAGCGGGCGGTCGGGCCGCCCGTCGACGAGCAGGCCCCAGACCCGCTCGAACGGCACCACGCCCGCGAGCTCGCGGAGATCGACGCCGCGGTAGCGCAGCGCGCCGCCGTCGCGGTCGGGCTCGGCGATCTCGGTCGCGAACGCGAGCACGCCCTCCAGTCCCTCCTGCACCTGCACGTCCCGGGTGGTCTCCATGGTCACGGCGCTCCTTCGTCGGTGGGTCGGATCGATCGTCCCGCCGGCAGGGTGGTGACTCAACGTTGATCACGTCAACATGAGACGCATGGCGACGACGAGCACCGCGAGTCTCGGCGGCGGGGACCCCGGGGAGGGCGACGAGGTCGCGGTCGCGGGGCCGGGCGATCCGGACGCTCGCGCCCCGGGCCGCGACACCCTCTCCGTCGACGAGACCGCCCGGCGCCTGGGGGTCAAGCGCGAGACGGTCTACGCGTACGTCAGCCGGGGGCTCCTGGAGCGGCACCCGGCGAGCGTCCGCCGCGGCACGCGCTTCCACCGCGACGCGGTCGAGGCGCTCGCGGGCCGTGCCCGCCGGACCGACCGCTCGCCTGCGGTCGAGGCGGTGGTGGACACCGAGCTCACGCTGCTGGACCCCGACGGGCGGCTCGCGTACCGGGGGAAGGACGTCGTCGGCCTCGCGCGCCACGCGGGCTTCGAGCGCACGGCGGCGCTGCTGTGGGACGACCGGGCGACCGGTCCGTGGCGGGCCGACCCCGCTGCGGTCGAGGTGGTGCGGGCGGTGCTCGCGCCGCTGGTGGGAGGCGGCGTGAGGTCCGATGCGGCAGGAGGCCCCCGGGGCGGGACCGCAGGGGACGCGGCTCGGCCGGCCGCGGGGGACGGGGGGCCGCCCGACGCGGGGTCGAGGGCGTCGAGCCCGGCGGCGGCCCCGGCCGACACGGCCGCCCTCCTCCCGGTCGTCGTCGCGGCCCTGCGCGCCGCCGATCCCTTCCGCGCGGACCGCCGCCCCGATGCCGTCCGCCGCGCCGGTCGGTCGGTCGTCGCGGCGTTCGTCGACGCCGCGCCGCGCCGCGGGGTCCCGGCCGACGAGCGGATAGCCGCCCGGCTCTGGTGCGTGCTGGCCGACGGCGACGAGCCGCCCGGGCCCGCGCAGCTCGGGGCGATCGACGCGGCGCTGGTGCTGCTCGCCGACCACGAGCTGGCCGCCTCGACCTTCGCCGCCCGGGTCGCGGCGTCGGCGTGGGCCGACCCCTACGGCGTCGTCCTGACCGGGATGGGGCCGCTCGGCGGGGCGCTGCACGGCGCCGCGTCGTCCGACGCCGAGCGGCTGCTCGTCGCCGCCGCCGGCCCGGCCGGTCCGGCCCGCGCCCTCGCCGAGCGGCTCGCCGCGCCGGAGCCGCCGACCGCGTTCGGCCACCGGGTCTACCGCGAC
>NZ_JBFAPC010000179.1:0-10952 GCF_040675535.1 Patulibacter sp. NPDC049589
GGCCCCTCGGCCCGCCGTCCGCCTCCGCGCGCGTCGTCGTCGCGCGGCGAGGACGGGCGGGGACGGGGCCCTTCGGCGGACGGGCGCGGCCGCGAGGAGCGGTCGGAGGAGGGAGCGCGACCGCTCCCGGGCGGGGTCGGGCGCGGCCGGGGGCGGCGGGGCTCGTTCATCGGCAGCGAGGGACGGTACCCCGGCCCCGGACCGTCCGCGCCGTCCGGGAGGGGGCTGCACGGTCCCTTGCGCCCGGGTACGCCGCACGCGAGGATCGGCGGGGCGGTCCGGGAGCCCGGGAGCTGCCCGCGAGCGGGCACACGCCACCGGACGGCGCCGGGCCCGCCCCGGAGACGGCGCCGGAGCTCACGCGGCGGCGTCCGCCGTGGGCGCCCCCGCGGCCGCGGCGACGGCGCGATCGACGAACGCGAGCTTCTCGACGATCGGCGGGGCGAGCACGAAGGGGTAGAGGTCCTCGTTGCCGAGGCTGCGGTTCAGGGCGTTCAGCGCGTAGCTGAGCGGCAGCCACTGCTCCAGCGCCTCGGGGAAGCGCCCGACCACCGGGTCCGCCACCCGCCCGGCGAAGGTCCCCGAGGGGTCGGTGACGTGCGCGGGCCCGGCGACCGACACCCGGTAGGACGCGGCGGTCTGCAGCGCGTCCCACAGGTGCAGGTAGTGGGCGAAGGTCTCCGCCCAGTCCTCGGCGGGGTGCATGGTGGCGTAGGCGCTGACGTGCTGCTCCTGCCAGCCCTCGGGGGCGCCCTCGGCGTAGTGGCGGTCCAGCGCCTCGCCGTAGTCCTCGCGGTCGTCGCCGAACAGCTCGCGCGCCCGGGCCAGCCGCTCCTCGTCGCCCGCCGCGCCGACGAGGACGGTCCAGTAGTAGTGGCCGACCTCGTGGCGCAGGTGCCCGAGGACCGTGCGGTAGCGCTCGTTGAGCTGCTCGCGCATCGCCTCGCGGTGCGCGTCGTCCTCCTCGGCGAGGTCCATCGTGATCACGCCGTCGGCGTGTCCGGTGGTGACGGGCTCGTTCGCGCTGGAGAGGAGGTCGAAGATCAGGCCGCCCTCCTCGCGCTGGCCGTTCGCGATCGGCAGGCCGAGCTCCAGGAGCTCGAAGTGCAGGCGGCGCTTCTGGCGCTCGGCCCCGGCGAGGCGCTCGAGGCCCTCCGCGTCGTCGTCCGCCGGGCGGGTGCGCGTCAGGGCGCAGCTGGCGCACAGAGCCGGCGACTCGCCCTCGGGGGTCGCCTCCGGGGGCGCCAACCAGTTGCAGCCGACGAGGACGGCGTTGGCGCAGCGCTCGCGGCCCTCGACGGCCTGGGTGGCGGCGTCCGCCACGGCGACGGTGCCGAAGTCGAGCGCGACGAGACCGCGGGTGGCGGGATCGAACGCCATCGCGGCGCCGCAGTGCAGGCAGCGGTCGCTCTCGAAGGTGACGAGCCGTTGGCAGATCGGGCAGGAGAACGCGCGCATCGGCCCATCACTGTGCCCGATCGGCCGGCGCGCGAACCGGCGGCCCGGCCGATCCTGGACGGACGGCCCCCGCCCACCCGGGCGATCCGGGCGGCGCGCGGCGGCGCGTCCGTCGCGGCGATGCCCGTCGCCGGGACGCCGGGACCGGCCTCAGGAGGTCTTGTCGCCCTCCGCCGGCGCCTCCTGCTGGTCCTCCGACGACGAGTCGCTCGGCTTCGGATCCGCGCGCCTGACGACCTCGCACGACCCGTTGGGGTTCTCGGCCGTGGCGTCGACGATCACGTCGGCCTGGTCGAGGTCCGCGCGGTCGCGGCCGGCGCCGCAGGTGATGCGGTCGACCTCGCCGTCGCGGGTGCGGATGCGATCGTTGCCGCCTCCACCGTCGACGGTGTCGCCGACCTGGTCGACCTCGCCGTTCGGGCCCGGCGTGACGTCCTTGCGGGCCAGCGCCCACAGGGTGTCGCCGCCGTCGCCGCCGCTGATCGTGTCGACGCCGCGGTTGGCGAAGATCGTGTCGCCGCCCCGCCCGCCGTCGAGGGCGTCGTCGCCCTCGCCGCCGGCGATGCGGTCGCTGCCGCGCTCGCCGGACGCCTGGTCGTTGCCCGTGCCGCCGAAGAGGCGGTCGTGCGAGTCGCCGCCGAACAGCGTGTCGTTGCCCGAACCGCCGTAGAGCGTGTCGTAGGACGTGCGGTCGCCGGTGTCGTTCGCGTCGCCGCGCAGGGTGTCGTTGCCGGACTGGCCGCTCAGGAAGTCGTTGCCGCTGGAGCCCTGCAGGCGGTCGTCGCCCGCGCCGCCGAAGACGCGGTCGTTGCCGGCGCCGCCGAGCAGCGAGTCGTTGCCGGCCAGGCCGAAGATGCGGTCGCGCCCGCCGTGGCCGTCGATCCTGTCCGCCACGCCCGTGCCGACGAGCCGGTCGCCGCGGCCACCGCCGTCGATCGTCGCGGCGGACGCGGCGGTCGGGACGACGGCCAGGGCGGTGATGGCCAGGAGGGTCGCCCGGCGGGTCGTGGTGCGCTGCATTGGTGCTCCTCGGAGCGTTGGGGGTGTGCCTGCCGACCGTTTATGGCGCGTCCGGAACCCCACGTGGGACGGCTCTCACCGCGTCCTCACGCATCGTGAGAACGACGTGAGGAACGGGTGTCGGCGCGCCGCGTGCGTGCGAGGATGCCTTCACGTCGTCCTCCGACGCCCTTCGTTGCCCTTCGAACGACGGACCGCACCGTGAACCGCCTCCTCGCCTTCTTCGCCGTCTGCGCCCTGATGCTCGGGGCCGTCTCGATCGCGCAGGCGAAGAACATCACGGGCAACAGCCGACCGAACGTCCTCAACGGGACCGCGAAGAACGACAAGATCTCCGGCGGTCGCGGCAACGACCGCATCGACGGCAAGGCCGGCAACGACGTGATCACCGGCGGCGCCGGCAACGACGTCATCACGGGTGGCAAGGGCCGGGACCTGCTCTCGGGCGGCAACGGCAACGACGTGATCTACGCGAAGGACGGCGAGCGGGACAAGGTGCTCTGCGGCCCCGGCAACGACATCGCCTACGCCGACCCGATCGACACCCTGGTCGCCTGCGAAGATGTCCGCTAGCCCCGCCGCCTCCGGGCGGCCCGTCGTCCTCCTCGTCGACGACGACGCGACGATCCGCCGGACCCTCGCGGTCGGGCTGGAGCTCGAGGGCTTCGCCGTCGTCCCCGCGTCCGGGGGTCGCGCCGCGCTGGAGGCCGTCCCGCGGATCCGGCCGTCCGCCGTCCTGCTGGACCTGACGATGCCCGACCTCGACGGCCTCGAGGTCCTCAAGCGCCTGCGCGCCGCCGGCGAGGACGTCCCCGTCTGCGTGCTGTCCGCCCGCGACGAGGTCGACGACCGCGTCTTCGGGCTGCAGGCCGGGGCCGACGACTACGTCGTCAAGCCGTTCGCGCTGGAGGAGGTCGTCGCCCGCCTCAACGCGCTGCTGCGCCGCCGCCCGCCGGACGAGGACCAGCGGCTCGTCGTCGAGGACCTCGAGCTCTGCCCGTCGACGCTCGTCGCCTCCCGCGGGGGCCGCGACCTCGAGCTCACCCGCCGCGAGTTCGAGCTGCTGCACCTCTTCCTGCGCCACCCGGGCGAGATCCTCGACCGCCGCCGGCTGCACGAGGACGTCTGGGGCTACACGTTCGACCCCGGCACCAACGTCGCGGACGTCTTCGTCGGCTACCTGCGCCGCAAGCTCGAGCAGGACGGCGAGCCGCGCGTGATCCACACGGTCCGCGGCGTCGGCTTCGTGCTGCGACCCTGACGGACGTGCCCGACGCCCACCTGCGCGACCGGCTCGGTGGCCTCCGGATCCAGAGCCTCCGCAGCCGCCTCACCATCGGCGTCGTCGCGGTGCTCGCGGTGGTGCTGCTCCTGGGCGGCACCTACGTCGTGCGGGACTCCGAGCGCACGGAGCGCCAGAGCCTCGACGACCGGCTGCAGCGCACCGCGGAGCTGCTCGACCAGCAGGCGGAGGCCGTCGTCAACGAGGAGGCGCCCCCGAACGACCCGCGCCTGAATCGCCTGCTGGCGGCGACCCGCAGCTCGTTGCTGGTGACGCTCGGCGACGCCGAGATCTACCGTGCGGGGCTCGAGGTCCCGGGGCCGCTGAACGGCCCGCTCGGGTTCACGACGCGCACGGTCCGCGGCGACCACGTCCGGGTCTTCACCAAGGTCCTCAGCGACAAGACCCTCGGCGGGCTGGCCCGCCTGCAGGCGACGTCGAACCTGCGCCCGCTGGAGCAGCGCCAGGCCGCCCTGCAGCGCCGGCTGATCACCGTCGGCGTCGGCATGCTGCTGGTGGCGGCGTTCGCGGCGGCGATCGCCGCCGAGTTCGTGCTGCGCCCCCTGCGCCGGCTGCGCACCCACACCCGCGCGATCGAGGACGAGAGCGACCTCGACACGCGCGTTCCGGTCGCGGGCCCGAAGGAGATCCGCTCGCTCGCCGGGTCGTTCAACGCGATGCTCCAGCGGCTCGGGCGCTCCGCGGACGAGCGCAACCAGGCGCTCGACGCGACGCGCCGGTTCGCCGCGGACGTCGGGCACGAGCTGCGGACCCCGCTGACCAGCGTCCAGGCCGCGCTCTCGACGCTGCACCGCCACCCCGACGTGCCGGTCGAGACCCGCTCGATGATGGTCGCCGACGCGCTGGCCGAGAACCGCCGCCTGGTCCTGCTGCTCGACGGCCTGCAGGCGCTCGCGCGCGGCGACGCCAACCGCGTCGCCCAGGAGGACGTCGACCTCGCGTCCGTCGTCGCCGACGCCGTGACGGCGATCCAGCAGGTGCATCCCGGGACGACGTTCGAGGCGCACCTGCCCGACGACCCGCTGATCGTCCGTGGCTGGGAGCCCGGACTGCGCGCGCTCGTCGACAACCTGCTGCGCAACGCGGCCCGCCACGGTCGCGCCGGCGGGCGGGTCGAGATCGGCCTGCGCCCCGGCTCCGTCGTCGAGGGACCGGTGCTGGTCGTGGAGGACGACGGGCCCGGGATCGCGCCCGAGGAGCGGGTGCGGGTCTTCGAGCCGTTCGCGCGGGCCGCCGGCACCGAGGCGCCGGGCTCGGGACTCGGCCTGGCGATCGTCGCCCAGCAGGTCCGTCACCACGAGGCCGCGGTGACGATCGAGGACGCCGTCGCCGGCGGGGCGCGCTTCGTGGTGCGGTTCCCGCGCGAGGCCTGAGCGCCCCGGCGGGGCACGGGCCAGGTCACCGCCGCGATGCGGGGCCGGCCGGCGCGCGGCCCGAGGTCACCGCCGAGCTGCGGGACCGGCCGGCACGCGGGCCGCGTCGCGCCGCTCAGCCGCCGCGGACCGGGAACCCGTCGTCGTCGTCCGCCCACTCGAACTCCTCGTCCGTGTCGGGCTCGTGCCGGCGCAGCCAGAGGACCGCGCCGGCGACGACGAGGATCGGTGGCCCCGCGAAGGCGAGGGCCATCGGGCCGCTGAGGTGGTGGGCCAGGACGACGACGGTGCCGAGCAGGGTCGTGATCATGCGGCGGGCCTCCTGGGGCCGGTGGGCGGGTGTCGGCGGAGCACGGGGATCGCGGTCGGGTCCGGGCCCGGAGCGGCCGATCGCCGACCCGGCCCTCTTGCTACCTACGGTAGCGTATCTACGGTACCGTAGGCCATCGGATCCGCGCTCCATCTGCGAGACTGACGGGCGTGCCCCCCAGGCCCAAGACGACCGTCCGCAGACGCCCGGCACCGCGCCTCCCGCCCGAGCAGCGACGGGAGCAGCTCCTCGACACCACGCTCGAGCTCGTCACCGATGCGCGCTCGTTCGACGACGTCTCGATGGAGTCCGTCGCCCGGGCCGCCGGCGTCACCAAGCCGGTCGTCTACGACTTCTTCGCCAACCGCGGCGAGCTGCTCGCCGGCCTGATCGAGCGCGAGGAGCAGCGCACCCTCGCCGAGCTCGCCACGGCCATCCCCGCGCCGCCGTGGCTGGACCAGGACCCCGACGACGTCCTCAAGCAGGCGATCGAGACCTTCCTCGACGCCGTCCAGCGCAATCCGCGCCGGTGGATCCTGATCCTCCACCCGGTCGAGGGCACGCCGGAGGAGATCCGCTCCAAGGTCGAGCACATCCGCGAGGGCATCGTGCGCCTGGCGACGGACCTGCTCGGCGTCGGCCTCGCCGTCCGCCAGAGCTCGACGGACATCGACCTCGACCTCGTCTCCCGCATGCTCGTCGGCAATGCGGAGGAGGGCGCGCGGCTGATGCTGCAGCGCCCCGACGACTACCCGCGGGAGCGCCTGCTGGGGTTCGTCGACTGGATGACGCAGATCATCCCCCGCGCCGCGCCCTACCCGGTGTCGCTCCAGCGCACCCTCGCGGAGCTCGGCCCCGAGGACCCGATCCGGCTCCTCATCGCCGAGCGCGCCGGCCGCATGGCCGCCGGCGGCGGGCTGCTCTAAGCCGCGCCGCCCTCCCGCGGGTCCCGCGCGACGGCGGCCCGCAGACCCTCCGCGGCCGACCGCGGAGCGCCGGCGGGACCCCGCCCGGGGTCGTGCGGGCCCGGGCGCGTCATCTGACGCGCCCACGCGGTGACGGACGCCGGTGTCACCGCGGTACCGCTGTCGCAAGATGGGTTCATCAGCGGAACGCGCCACCGCGCATCACCTCCCTGAACGGACCGGACGAGGCCGAACGCCCGCCGCACCCCGCAACGCCCCGGTCGCCAGGAACCCCCTGGCGGCCGGGGCGCCCTCTCCTCCACTCGACAAAACTACGGCACCGTAGTATTTGTATCCCCGAGCACGCCGCACCTGCGGCGGGCAGCAACGACGAGGAGGGCCCCATGGCCATGACGCTGTTCCCGCGCACCCCGGTGACGCCCCACGAGGACCACGGCTTCTTCGGCCCGGACTCCGTCACCTGGCGCGTCTGGTCGTACCCGACGTCGCTGACGGTCGGCTTCCAGCGCGCGGTCGTCGTCGAGGAGCTCGACCCCGCGCTGATCGCCGCGGTCGACCAGACCAACGCCGTCCGCTACCGGCCCCGCACCCGCTACGACCGCACGCTGCGGTACTTCGCGATGGTCGCGTTCGGCGACACGCGTTCGACGACCAAGGCCGCCGACATCCTCGTCAAGGTCCACTCCAAGGCGATCGGGACGGAGCCGCTGTCGGGCAACCGCTACGACGCCAACGACCCGCACTCGCAGCTCTGGATCCACCTGACGGCGTGGCACTCGATCCTCTACGCCTACGAGACGTACGGCCCCGGGAAGCTCTCCGCCGCCGACGAGGCGCGGTACTGGGAGGAGTGCGCGATCGGGGCGGAGCTGCAGACCTGCGACCCGGCCGACGTCCCCCGCACCCGCGAGGGGATCCGCGCGTACTTCGAGGGCATGCGGCCGAGGATCGCGGGCTCCGAGGCCGCCCAGTCGATGATGGACCACCTGCTGAACGCCAAGGTGATGATGCCGGCCGTCCCCCGCGCCCTGCGGCCGGGGCAGTGGGTCGTCAACAAGGCGCTGCGGATCGCCACCATCGCCACGATGCCGCGATGGATGCGCAAGATGGCGGGCCTGCGGCAGTCGCGGGTCCTCGACGTGGCGATCCGCCCCGTCATGAAGGCGTCGTTCCGGCTGGCGAGCCTCAGCCCGCGCGTCGAGCTGTTCCTCGTCGGGCAGCTGTCCCCCTCGACGGTCCCGGTCGTCGCGCCGATCCTGCTCGGGATCCCGCCGGAGCGGGCGGAGACGCTCAGCCCCGCCGAGGCCCGCGAGCGCTACGGCTACGACAAGCCCGCCGAGGCGCACCAGGCGTGGCGCGCGAAGCAGCGCGCCCGGGTCTTCGAGGAGGGCCGGGAGCCCAGCGACGCCGGGCTCGTGGAGTCCGAGCCGATCCTCGGATCGATGGCGCGATGAGCGGGCGCCGCGGCGGGCCGGTCGCCGGCAACGCCGCGGTCCGGCGCGGCGCAGCGGGACACTGGGGCGGTGTGCGAGGCTCGAGGGCGATGGCGAAAGCGACCCGGCGGCCATACACGCCACGCATGTCCCCGGAGGACCGCCGGGAGCAGCTGCTCGACGCCGCGCTCCAGGTGATCTCCCGCGACGGCTACGGCGCGGTCTCGATCGAGGCGATCGCGCGGGAGGCCGACGTCACCCGGCCGGTCGTCTACAACGTCTTCGAGAACCTCAACGAGCTGCTGTTCGCGCTCCTGGACCGCCAGGAGCGCCGGGCGCTGGACCAGCTGACCGCGACGATCTCGCTGACGCCGGACCTGACGGACCTCGACGGCTACCTGTCGCGGACGATCCGCGAGCTCGTCGCGATGGTCCTCGACGACCCGCTGACGTGGCGGCCGATCTTCCTGGTCCACGGCGGGACGCCGGCCGCGGTCCGCGAGCGGATCGACCGCGACCGCGAGGTCGTGCGCCGGCGGATGCAGCAGGTCGTGGAGCTGGCGCTCGCCGTCCGCGGCCGCCCCGACGGGATCGACGGCGGCATCGTGTCCCACGCCCTGGTGGGCATGGGCGAGCACTTCGGCCGGCTGCTGCTGGAGCGGCCGGAGGCGGTCGACGTCGACCGCCTCGCCGCGACCGTCAGCTCGCTGCTGGCGGCGCTCCGACCCTGACCGCCGCGCGGTCGCCTGCGGCCGCGAGGGCTCGGATGGCCTGCGTCGTGCGCTCCGGGGCCTCGAGCGGGGCCATGTGCCCGACGTCGGGCAGCTCGATGAGCTCGAGCACCTCGGACAGCGCGCCGGTCATGCGCTCCGCGTGGACGGGCGGGGTCAGGCGGTCGTCGCGGCCGACCAGGACGGTCGTCGGCACGTCGATGGCGTCGAGGCCCTCGAGCAGCTCGACGCGGCTGACGGCGCTGCCGGTGTTGGCCCGCACGTCGCGCGGGCAGCTCAGCACCATCCGCTCGGAGAACGCGACGACCGCGGGGCTCGCCGCCCCGCAGAGCGCGACGTAGCGGACGACCCGGGAGCTGATCGGGGTCGCGCGCTTGGGGATCGGGAGCTTCGAGCCGAGCAGCAGCTGGCCGAGCTCCTGCTGGACCCGCGGCCCGATGCCCGGCGCCGGGAGGATCAGCGACGAGGTGATGAGGTCGTCCAGGCCGGTCGAGAAGAGGCCGACGGCGGACACGCGGTCCGTGAGGGACTCGCCGTGGTCCGCCGCCCAGGCCACGATCGTCATGGCGCCCAGGGAGTGGCCGACGAGGACCGCGCGCTCGTCCTCGGGGACGGTGGCCCGCAGGACCGTCTCGAGGTCGTCGCGCTGGGCGTCGATCGAGTAGTCGCCGCCGCTGGACGGGGCGCTGCCGCCGTGGCCGCGCAGGTCGTAGGCGACGATGCGGAACTCGTCCTGCAGCGCCTGGATCTGGAGCGTCCAGAACTCCAGCGCGCAGGTCCAGCCGTGGACGAGCACGATCGTCGGGGCATCCTCGGGGCCGAAGACCCGGACCCGCAGCGCCGTGCCGTCTCCGGCGCGGACGGCGACGGGCCGGCCGTGCAGCTCGGCATCCAGGTGCGGCTTGGCCGGGTCGGCGTCGATCCGCCGGCGGTCCGCCCGGTAGGCGGCGGTCCAGGCGGCACCGCTCGCGGCCACCACCGAGACCAGGGCCCCGCGGACGATCGGTCGTGCCCCGAGGACGGCCGGGCGACGGCCGCGGCTCTTCGAACGCTTCATGCCCCGATCCTACGCCACCGTAGGATTCCGGTCGACCGTCACGTGCCGTCCCTCCGCCGGTCGGCGGGGTGGCCGGGTACCGTTCCCCGGGCCCTGTCCCGCCCCTCGCCCCACCGGCTCCTCGGCCGCCTGACCGCGGCGCCGACCCGCACCGATCTGATCGCCGGCCTCGTCACCGCGCTGGCGCTGATCCCGGAGACGATCTCGTTCTCGATCGTCGCCGGCGTCGATCCCCGGATCGGCCTGCTGTCGTCGTTCACGTTCTCGGTCGTCATCGCGATCGTCGGCGGGCGCCCGGCCATGGTCTCCGCGGCGGCCGGGTCGATGGCGCTCGTCGCCGCGCCACTCGTCCGGTCGCACGGGTTCGAGTACCTGATCGTCGCGACGGTGCTCGCCGGCCTGGTCCAGATCGGGCTGGCGCGGGCCGGGATCGCGCAGCTGCTGACGCGGCTGCCGACCGGGGTGACCCTCGGCTTCGTCAACGGGCTGGCGATCCTCATCTTCCTCGCGCAGATGCGGCACCTGGTGTCGGTCACCGTCGTCGTCCTGGCGCTCGCCGGCGTGGCGATCCTCTTCGCCGGGCGGGCCCGCAGCATCCGCTTCCCGCCGTCGCTGCTCTCGACGACCGTGCTCACCGTCGCGGCGGTCGGGCTGGCGCTCGGCGTGCCCACCGTGGGCGACGAGGGGACGCTGCCGACGGGTCTGCCGCCGCTGCACGTCCCCGACGTGCCGTTCGCGTGGGCGACGCTGTGGGCCGTCCTGCCGACCGCCGTCAGCCTCGCGGCCGTCGGGCTCGTCGAGTCGCTGCTGACCGCCGGGCTGATCGACCGGGAGACGGGGACCGACTCGCCCAAGCGACGCGAGGCCTACGGGCAGGGCGTCGCCAACGTCGTCACCGGGTTCTTCGGCGGCCAGCCGGGCTGCGCGATGATCGGCCAGTCGCTGCTGAACGTCGAGACCGGCGGGCGCGGCCGGCTCTCGACGCTCGCCGCCGGCGCCTGGCTGCTCGTCCTCGTCGTCCTGCTGCACCCCCTGATGGAGGTGCTGCCGATGGCCGCGCTGGTGGCGACGATGATCGTCGTCGCGCTGACGACGTTCGACTGGGGCTCGGTCGCCCCCGGCCGCGTGCGCCGCGTGCCCGTCGCGGAGACCGCCGTGATGGTGCTCACGACCGCCGTGGTCGTCGCGACGTCGAACCTCGCCTACGGCGTCGCCGCCGGCGCGGCGCTGGCCTGGGCCTGGAGCGTGCGGTCGCGGCGCACGGGCGAGCCGGCCGCGGCCGCGGCGGACGCGGACGGCGTCGGCTCCGCCTGAGGTCCGGCGGGCGCCGGGCCGCGGGCC
>NZ_JBFAPC010000180.1:0-10921 GCF_040675535.1 Patulibacter sp. NPDC049589
CGGCGCGGCCCGTCGCGCCCGCGACGCCCACCCCCACACCCGTGATGCCCGCACCGGCACCCCGGACGGCGCCGGCACCCCGGACGACGCCGGCACCGGCCTCGCGCGCACCCGCGCCCACGGCGCCCCCCGCGCCGCCGGTCGTCGACGACGGGGCGGAGGAGTTCGACCTGCGCTGAGCGACGGACCCGGCCGTCCGGCCGCGGGAGGGCAGCTCCGAAGATGTGTGGGGGGGGGGGGGGGAATGGCGGTCCTCGCACCGACACCCTTCGATGACGAGCTCGCCAACCACCTCACCTCCCACGTCCCGCCGGGCTTCCGGCGCGACGTGGCGGCCCCGACGCTCCGCGTCGTCCCTGCCGCGCACGCGACTGGCTCGTACCGCCGGTCTCCTGACCACGATCGGTCTCGCGACCGTCGCGGGCATCGGCGCCGCGGCGCCGGTCGCCGGCGCGGCCCCGCCCGCCCAGACGTGCACGTCCGCCGAGGCGCGCGCGTCCCAGCAGCACTGGTTCTTCGGCGCCCGTGGCGAGCTCGACTTCGGTGCCGCGGGCAGCGCGGCACCCACCGCGGCGGTGGCGACGTCGACCCAGGTCTCGTCCGAGGGCACGACGGTCATCTCCGACAAGACCGGCGCGCTGCAGTTCTGGTCCGACGGCATCGTCGCGATCGATCGCGACGGCGACCCGATGCCCAACGGGTCGGGCCTCGGGGGCAACGTGTCCGCGACGCAGACGGTGGCGGCGTTCCCGTCGATGTCGGACCTCGCCAAGTACGTCGTGGTCTCGACGTCCGGGAACGAGGGAACCCCGGCCGGCGGCCAGCTCTCCTACTCGGTCGTCGACATGACCCTGAACGGCGGCAAGGGCGACGTCACCGCGACGAAGGCCGTGCCCCTGGGCGCCGTCGGGGCCGCCTCCGAGGGCCTGACCGCCGTCCCGAACGCCGACGGCTCCGGGTTCTGGGTCATCACCTTCACGTACGGCAGCACCGACGTCAGCGCGTACCTCTTCAAGGGCGAGGCGCCGGCGGACCCGGACGGTGCCGGGCCCCTGAGCGCCGGCGATGCCGTCGTGAGCACCACCAGCATCGCGACGCCGAACGGCGGCTACGGCTCCTTCGCGCTCTCGCCGAACCGCACGCAGCTCTCGATGACCACCAGCGGCACCAGCGCCGGCCAGCCGGGCCAGCACTTCCTCTTCGGGGTCGACGCGACGACCGGCCTGCTGACCGAGACCGCCGCCTGGGACGGGGCGAACACGCTCGGCGGCAACCGGCTCTACACCGCCGACTTCTCGTCGAGCGGCCGCTACCTCTACGCGTCGCGGATCTTCGGCACCGGTCGTCTGCTGCGCTACGACCTGCAGGCGGGCTCCAGCGCCCAGATCGCGACCAGCGTCGAGTCGGTCGGGGTCACCGGGGCCACCGGCGGTGCCGTGCGTCGCGGGCCCGACGGGCGGATGTACGTCGCCGCGAACGGCGCAGCGGCGCTGAGCGTCGTCGAGACCCCGGACGCGGCGACCGCCGCCGGCGTCGGCTACGCGCAGGACGGCGTGCTGCTGGCCACCGGATCGACGAGCCGCTACGGCCTGCCGCAGATGGTGACCGGCTGCGTGCCGGATCCGGTGGCGCAGATCGACGGCCCCGCTCCGGACACGCGGGTCGTCGCCGGCGAGCCGCTCACCGGCGGGTTCTCCTGCGACGAAGCCGTCCCGGGCGCACCCGCGGTCGACGGCTGCACCGCGACGGTGACCCCTCCGGGAGGCGGGACGCCGATCCCGCTGACCGACGGTGGCGACCTGCCGACCGGGACGCCGGGCGTCTACACGATCACCGCGACGGTCACCGACGTCAACGGCCGCACGAGCACCTCGACGCGCACGTACACCGTGGTCGCGCCGGTCGCCGTCACGATCACCGGCCCGGTGGCCGGGACGACGATCGTGCAGGGCGACGCCCCGTCGAAGGTGGACTTCGGCTGCTCGGGCGGCGTCGCGCCCCTGGACTGCGCCGCGAAGGTGCAGCTCCCCGACGGGACCGACGTGCCGATCACCGACGGCGCGGACCTTCCGACGGCCCAGACGGGCACGTACACGATCACCTCGACCGTGACCGACGCCGACGGACGCACGAAGCTGGTCACGCGCACCTACGCGGTCGCGGCGAAGCTCGCTCCGATCGGCCCGCCCGCCGTCGGTGGGCCCGGTCTCGGCACGATCCCGGCGCCGGCCTGCTCGGCCGTGCCGCTGTCGCTGACCGACGTGACGCGCGGCAAGCGCGGCGTCGTGATCAGCGGGGTCACCGACCGCGGTGACGCGGGTCGGCGCGTCGCGATCCGCTACCTGGGCAGCGCCTCCAGGCCGGTCGTGGGCCGGCCCGTGGTCGGCACCGACGGCCGGTTCACGGTGACCGTCAAGGACCCGGATCCGCGCAACCGCGTGGCGCCGGACCGGCGTCGCTACCAGGCGGAGCTCGGGACGAAGCGCTCGCTGCTGCTGAAGCTGACGCGGCGGTTCACCATCACGTCGGTCACGACGGCGTCGCACGACCGTTGGACGGTCGTCGGCCGGGCCACGACGCCGCTGCCGACGACGCGACCGATGGTCGAGGTCCGCGTGAAGTCCTCGTGCGACGGACGCTGGCGCACCCTGGCCAACCGCGTCCGCCTGTCGCGGACGGGCCGCGTCGTCGTGCACGTCCCGGCGCCGAGGGCCGGCGAGCACCAGGTCGTGCGCCTCGTGACCACCGTGCTGGGCGGCGAGGACCGCAAGGGCTCGAAGCCCGGCCGCACGTTCACGGTCCCGCGGTCGGTCGGCTAGGAGCCGGGGCAGCCGATGATCGCCGGCAACGGCCTGTCCGTCGTCGAGGATGTCGTGTGGGGGCCGGCGGCGCCCCCGCACGGGCTCTCGGGCGCGCCACGGTCCCGGCGTCGCGGCCCGGGCCCCCGTGCCCCCACCGCCGACACCGTCGGTTCCCACGAGGCCCGCAGGACGGCGCCGGCGACGCCGCTCGTCGTCGACGCGAAGATCGATCGTCCGGTCGCGCGGGCCGAGGTGCTCGATCGACCGGACCTGTGGAACGCCTTGGACCGCGCGGCCGACGACACGCTCACCGTGCTGGTGGCCCCGGCCGGATACGGCAAGACCACGACGCTGGCGACGTGGGCTGCCCGGCGTGGCGACGTCGCGTGGGTCACCCTGGACTCCCCTGACGGCGCGCCGGCGCGTCTGCTGGCCCACGTGCTCCGCACCCTGCAGCGGACCGGCCACGAGACCGGTGACGCGTGGCCGGCACTGGTGGCGGGCGCGGACCCTGCGTCGGTCGTCGTCCCGCTGCTGTCCAACGCGCTGGGCGCGGCATCTCGGCCGCCCGTGCTCGTCGTCGACGACTGCCACGTCATCGAAGGGACTCCGAGCGCCGCCGTCGTCCGATCGCTGGCGGACGCTGCGCCGAACCGGCTGCGACTCGTCCTCGCGAGTCGACGGGCGCTGCCCTGGCCACTGGCCCGACGACGCGCCAACGGCGACGTCACCGAGCTCGGTCCCGACGAGCTGCGCCTGACCACAGGCGAGATCCGCGCCCTGGTCGACGAGCGCCTCGCCGTGGGGCTGTCGGAGACGGAGACGACCGGTCTGGCGGACGCCACCGAGGGATGGCCGGCCGCGGTCGCCCTGACCCTGCTGCGGGGAGCGGCCGGCTCGCGCGCGCTCGTCCGCGACGGCGGCACGCCGTTCGACATCGCCGAGTACCTCGTCCAGGAGGTGCTCGACGAGCTCGACGACGTGATGCGGACGTTCCTGCGCCGCACGTCCATCTTGTCCGTGCTCGACGCGGACCTCTGTCGCGCCGTGCTGGACGACCCGGCCGCCGGAGAGCTCCTCGCCCGCGCCCGGCGATCGAACCTCCTGCTCGCCCGGACCGACGCCGACGGCACGACGGCGCGCTACCACCGGCTGCTCGCCGACGTCCTGCGCGCCGAGCTCCGGCGCAGCGAGCCGGAGGCGGTCGGAGACCTCCACCGCCGAGCGGGCGCCTGGCTGGCGGAGGCCCGCCGGTACGAGGACGCGATCGAGCACGCCATCCACGCCGGCGACGCGACCTGGGCCGTCGAGCTCCTCAGCGAGATCTGGCTCGACCTCGTCTTCGACCGACGCTACGACACGATCACCTCGATCCTCGATCGCCTCCCCGGGCCGGTCGCGGAGCACGACACCTTCGTCGCGGCGCTGCGGATGGCGGTCGTCGCGCTCCGGGACGGACTCGGGGCCGCCGAGCGACGCGCGATCCGGGACCTCGCCGCTCGCGAGGCGACCCCCGAGGCGCGGCGGGTGCTGCGACGGCTCCGGAGCTCGTTCGTCTGCGGCGACGTGCGCACGGCCCTGGACTGCGTCGACGAGCGGTGGGACGCCACGGAACCGGACCCTCGCATGCGTTTCGCCGCCGCCACGCAACGCGCCATGCTCTGGTGGCTCACCGACGACCCCCGCCTCGAGGCCGCCCTGAAGACCGTCCCGCCCGCGGGCACCGACCAGACGTTGCGCGTCTGGCACCACGCGATGCTCGCGTTCGCCGCCGCCGGCACCGCGGATCAGGCCCGGGCCGTCGAGCACGGCCGCGCCGCGGTCGCGGAGGCCGAATGCGACGTCACGGGCACCTCGATCTCCTTCGCGCTCGCGTACCAGGCGTGCGGCGCCGCGTACCTGCGATACGGGGCACTGGACCACGCAGAACGGATGCTGGACCGCGCCTCCGCGGCGACCGGTCAGGTTCCCGACGGCGTCGAGCACCTGCTCACGCTCATGTTGCGCGCCCGTCTCGAGTTGGCGCGCGGCCATCGCGACAGCGCACGGCAGCTCGCAGCGGCCGCGCGAGCGATCGCCGACGACTGCGTCGACCTCGGAGGCCTGACCCGCCACCTCGACGACACCGAGGAGGCCATCGATCGTCCCTCGTCGAACGCGACGCTGGGATCGCCGCTGTCGCCCGCGGAGCTCCGGGTCCTGCGGATGCTGCCCGGTGGACTGCCGCTGAGCCGGATCGCGTCGGAGCTGTTCCTCTCGACGAACACCGTCCGGACCCACGCGCGGATGATCTACCGCCGGCTCGGCGCCAACTCGCGCGCCGACGCGATCGCCGCCGCCCGCACCCGCGGGCTGCTCCCGGGCATCGCCGATGACCCGTTGCTGCGGGAGACCGGCGACGGGTAGACCTGGACGGGCCCGGACCGTACGGGCGGCGCGGGCCCCGCGCCGACGGACCTTACGGAACGTCGACGGCGACGACCTCGAGCCCGTCGATGCCCTCGAAGTCGCGCGGGTTCGTGGTGTAGACGGGCAGGTCGTGGGCGAGCGCCGTCGCGGCGATCAGGGCGTCGTGAGCGCGGGCGGCGGGCTTGCGCCCGGAGCTGCGCAGCGACGCCGCGACCCGCCCGAACACCCGGGCCGCCCGGTCGTCGAACGGCAACGGGTCGAAGTCCGCCTCGGCCTGCTGGAGGTGCGCCTGACGCACCTGACGCTCGGCGGGGTCGTCGGTGACGAGCGGGCCGACGGAGAGCTCCGCGAGCGTGATCGCCGTGATCACCGGCTCGGCCGGCAGCGATTCCGCCGTGGTGATGCGCGGCAGCTCGACGACCGTGGAGGTGTCCAGGACACCGCGCCCGTGGCGCGGACTCACAGCGACGGATCCAGGACGGCGTCGAGGTCGCGGCGCAACGCCGCCGCGTCGCCGGTGGGCAGTCCGTGCCAACGGGCCAGCAGCGCTTCCGCCGTCAGCGGCGCCGTCGCGACGGGGCGCAGCGTCGCGACGGCGCGTCCCGACCGGGTGATGGTCACCCCTTCGCCCCGGGCGACGCGGTCCACCACGTCACCGCCCTGGTTCCGCAGCTCCCGGATCGACACCGTGTGCTCCATCACCAGAGCGTATCACCGGTGATACATCCCGACGCGGCGGCGCCGGCCGCCCGATACCGGCAAGCGGGACCTACGCCGGCAGCGTCTGCCCCTCGCGGTCGCGCTCGACCAGCGCCGCGTATGCCCTGCCCTCGGCCAGCAGCTCCTCGTGGGTGCCCTGCTCGACGATCCGGCCGCGGTCCAGGACCACGATCCGGTCGGCGTCGCGGACGGTCGACAGGCGGTGGGCGATCGCGATCGTCGTGCGGTGCTCCGAGAGCCGCTCCAGGGCCTCCTGGACCGCGTGCTCGGTGCGGGTGTCCAGGGCGGACGTCGCCTCGTCGAGGATCAGGACCGGCGGGTTGCGGAGCATCGCGCGGGCGATCGCCAGGCGCTGCTTCTCGCCGCCGGAGAACCGGTAGCCGCGCTCGCCGACGACGGTGTCGTAGCCGTCGGGCAGGCGCTCGATCAGCTCGTGGATCTGGGCGGCGCGGGCGGCGTCCTCCAGCTCCTGGTCGGTCGCGTCGGGCTTGGCGAAGCGCAGGTTCTCGGCGATCGAGCTGTGCAGCAGGTACGTCTCCTGGGCGACGACGCCGACCAGGCCGGAGCGGTCCTCGAGCGAGAGGTCGCGGACGTCGACCCCGTCGATCGTGACGCGGCCCTCGCCCACGTCGTACATGCGGGCGACGAGGTAGCCGAGCGTCGTCTTGCCCGAGCCGGTCTCGCCGACGATCGCCAGCGTGCCGCCGGCGGGGACGGTGAGGTCGACATCGTCCAGGGTCTTGCCGGAGCGCTCGTCGTAGGCGAAGGACACGTGCTCGAAGGCGACCTCGCCGCGGGCCGTCCTCGGGTCCAGGCGGACGGGCTCCTCCGGGTCGACGACGTCGATCGGGGTGTCCAGGTACTCGAAGACGCGGGTGAAGAGCGCCAGCGAGGTCTGGATCTCGACGCCCAGGCGCAGCAGCGTGACCATCGGCATCAGCAGCCGGGTCTGCAGCGTCGTGAACGCGACGAGGGTCCCGATCGTGACGAACGAGCCGCCGTGCGCCGAGGTGTAGCCGGCGATCCAGTAGACGAGCGCCGGCATGGTGGCGAACGCGATCTGGACCGTCGACATGCGCCAGCGGCCGGCCATCGCGGAGCGGACCTCGAGGTCCGCCACGGTGTCGGACGAGGCGGCGAAGCGCTTCACGAGGTCGCCGGAGCGGCCCATCGTGCGGGTCAGGACGATGCCGGAGATCGACAGCGACTCCTCGACGATCGCCGACATGTCCGCCAGGCGCTTCTGCCGGACGGTGACGATCCGCCGCCGCGCCTTGCCGACCGTCCGGCTGAGCCAGACGAAGAACGGCACGACGAGCAGCGTGGCCAGCGCCAGGCGCCAGTCGAGGAAGATCATCGCCGTCAGCGTCGCGAGCACCGTGGTGAAGGAGCTGACGAAGCTCGTCACGGTCGACGTCACGACGCCCTGCATGCCGCCGATGTCGTTGGCGATGCGGGACTGGACCTCGCCGCTGCGCGTCCGCGTGAAGAACGCCAGCGACATCCTCTGCAGGTGCGCGTAGACCGACGTGCGCAGGTCGTGCATGACCCGCTGGCCGATCGTGTTGCTCAGCCAGGTCTGCCCGACGTCGAGGATCGAGCCGATGACGGCCGCGCCGATCATGCCGACGACGAGGATCGTCAGGAGGCTCGTGTCGCGGTCCGGCAGCGCGTGGTCGACGACGTCGCGCAGGAGGAACGGCTGGGCCAGGCCGATGATCGCCGAGAGGGCGATCAGGCCGGCGACCGCGCCGACGCGCTTGCGGTAGGGGCGGAAGAGCCGGATGATCCGCTTGAGGTCGAGCGCGTCGGCCCCCTTGGGACGGCGGGCGCCGGGCTCGACGTCGCCGCCGGGCCGGTCGCCACCCCCGCGGCCGCCCGGGGCGCCGTCGTCAGGGGCGTCACCGTCGCGGCCGCCGCCGGTCGGCCGGCCGCTGCGTGGGGGCTCGCCTCCGGACGGTGGACCGCCGGCGGACGGTGGACCGCCCGCGGGGAACGCTGCGTCGGCCGGAGGGCGCGACGCCGTGGAGCCCCCGGCCGCGGGGGCCGTGGACTCGATCTCGACCACCGACGGCGGGGCCGCGTCGCGGCCGGCCGGGTCGGTGGATCGGGTGAAGGGCGTGGGGTTCGGGGCGCTGGTCATCGCGAGCGTCTCCTCTGTCGCGGTACGGACCGCGGGGCGGATGGCCGCCGCATCGGTTGCGGTGGCCGGCGGTCCGGGCCTTCTTCAGGCTTAGTGAGTAGTGCTCAGCAATCTAGCAGATACGGAGTGAACCTCATAATGTGGACCCCACGGCATCGGTGGTAGGCTTCCCTGATGGCCGACGACGCGACCCCCGTCCGCGCCGCCGCCGCGGAAGCGGTCGCGGGGACGCTCGCCGCGCTCGCGGATCCCTCCGCCGCGCTCGGCGATCCGGCGGACGCGTCCCCGGAGGCCGTCGCCGCCCTCCGCGCCCGGACCCCGGCCGCGGACGACACCGAGCCGCCGCCCCTCGGCGAGCTCCTCGCCCGCGCCGCCCGCGCGATCCACTTCCAGTCGCGCCAGATGCTCGCCCCGCTCGGGCTCACGCCGGCGGCGGCCCGGGCGCTGCGCACGCTGGGCAGCGTCGGGGAGCCGATGCGGATGGTCGACCTCGCGGACCGCATGCACGTCGTGCCGCGGACGGTGACGACGCTCGTCGACACGCTCGAGGGCGAGGCGCTGATCGAGCGCCGCCCGGACCCGAACGACCGCCGCTCGACACTCGTCCACCTGACCGACACCGGCCACGAGCGCTTGGCGCAGATGGCCGAGGCCCGGCGGACGGCGGCGGGCGAGCTGCTCTCCGCACTCAGCGAGGACGAGCAGCTGCAGATGCGCCGGCTGCTCGCGAAGATCGACCTGAACCCGCGGCCGCGCTGCTGAGCGTGGCCGCCGCGAGAGCACCAGCCGACCCCGCGCTCGGACCCGAGCACCCGCTGGTGCTCGGAGGACGCTGACCGCGCCCTCGGACGGACGCCGGTCCGTCGCGGCCCCTCCGCGGCTCCTGCCCGGGTTCGCCGGAACCGGTCGGGACAACCTGGGCCCGACCCGCCCTCCCCTCCGCCGGCCGACGCGTGGGTCACACGCTGCGGGACGGGACGGCGGTGGTGCGGACGCCATCCGGAACGGCCGGCGCAACGCCCGCCGGGGCGGGCGGCCCCCCGGCCCACCGGGGCCGGTCGAGCACTCCGGACCCGGCCCGCGCGGCACGACCGCGGCGCCGCCCGGGGTGGTCGTGCGAGCATGCCGCCCGTGCCCGACCGCCTCCCCCGGCCCGCCCGGACACGCCCTCGTCCCCGCAGGCGCCCGGCCGGCGCCGCCCCGACCCCGCGTCCTCCGGGGGCCCGTCGTCGTCCCCGCACCGGGGGCGTCCGGCGCGACCCCCCGTGGCTCGTCATCGCCGCGATCCTGGCCGTCCTGCTGGCGCTCGTCCTCCTCATCTCGTCCTGCGGCGGCGGGGGCGACGACGCGGAGGAGCGGGGCGTCGTTCCGGCCGACCCGGGGTCGACCTCACCGCTCGGCCGCGCCGCGCTGAGGATCCTCCGGGCGGACCCGGAGCGGCAGGCCGCCGACCTGACGCGTCGCGCCGAGGCCGGCTTCGCGAACCCGCTCTACCGCCTCGTCCCCGGCGGCGCGGTCGCGTCCGCCGAGCGGGTCGCGAAGTACCGGCCGCTGATCGAGCAGATCGCGAAGGCGACGGACGAGGACCCGAACGTGCTGGAGGGCATGGTCTACCTGGAGAGCGCGGGCCGGCCCGAGGTGCTCGCCACCGGCGACCTCTCCGGCGCGGCGGGGCTGACGCAGATCGTCGCCGGCACCGGCACGCAGCTGCTCGGCATGAAGATCGACCTGGCGCGCTCGAAGACGCTGACCGGGCGGATCGCCCGCGAGACGGCGCGGGGGCGGACGAAGGAGGCCACCCGGCTGCGCGCGGCCCGCGCGCGGATCGACCAGCGCTTCGACCCGAAGAAGGCCCTCGAGGCCACCGCGAAGTACCTCGACTTCGCCCGCGGCAAGCTCGACGGGCGCGACGACCTGGCGGTCGCCAGCTACCACATGGGCGTCGGCAACCTGCAGAACCTGATGACCGCCGTCGGCCAGGGGACGACGTCCTACGTGCGGATGTACTTCTCGATCGACCCGCGCCGGACGCCCGAGGCGATGACGCAGGCGCTGAAGCTCAGCGACGACTCCACGTCGTACCTGTGGCGGGTCGGCGCGGCGGAGCGGATCATGCGCCTGTACCGGCAGGACAAGGCGGCGCTCACGACCGAGAACGAGCGGCAGAACCGCAAGGCCTCCAGCGAGGACGTCCTGCACCCGGTGGAGACCACGAAGACGTTCGCCGACCCGTCCGACCTGGCCGACGCCGAGCGCACGGGTGAGGTCGAGGGCCTGCCGCGCGCCGCGATGCGTGCCAACGGCCTGGCGATCGACCCGGCGATGGGCGAGCTGGCCCCACGCCTGAAGCAGTCCAAGCGCCGCTACCGGGCCCTGCGCCCGGGCGCCCTGGCCGGGCTGCTGACGGTCGGCGCCGCGGTGCAGGCCCTCAACGGCGACGCGAAGCCCGCGACGAAGCTCGTGGTCACGAGCTCGGTGCGTGACAAGGACTACCAGGCGATGCTCGGCGCGGAGAACGTCCAGGCCACCCACGCGCTGTCCCAGCACACCACCGGCTGGGCGATGGACATCTCGCGCACGTACCCGAAGGGCGACACCGCCCAGCTGTTCCAGTGGACGCTGACCCGCCTGCAGGCGCTGGACCTGATCGCCTGGGTCCGCGAGCCGACGGCGATCCACCTGACGTTCTCCAGCGCGGCCACGAAGGAGCTCGCGCCGGTGCTGCGGCAGGCGGGCGTCGCGAAGTAGGGCCCGGGCGGGCGGCGCCCGCGCGGGGCGGCGCGTCGTTCCCGGGCGGCGCGCGGGTCCTCGTCTGACCCGGCGCCGCGTCAGTCCGCGTCGTCGCGCG
>NZ_JBFAPC010000181.1:0-10901 GCF_040675535.1 Patulibacter sp. NPDC049589
CGCGCACGGCGAGGCCGCTCCGGCCCACGGCGCGGCCCGCCCCGACGCCGCCGCAGCGTCGGGCGATCCCGGCGCCGCCGCCGGTCCGACCGTCCTCGTCGAGGCGGCCGAGGCGATCGCCCTGGCCGCGATCCCGCTGGCGGACCGGGACGTCGGGCGGGCCTCGTCAGCCGGGGTCGGCGACCTCGTCCTGGCCGCGCTCGACCTCGGGGCGCGCCGGATCCTCGTCACCGTCGGCGGCAGCGCGAGCGTCGACGGCGGCGCCGGGTTCCTGCGCGCCCTCGGCGTCGACGCGCCGGCCGGCGGCGCCGCGCTGCTGGCCGACCCGACCGCCGTCGACCCCGCGCTGCCGGGCCTCGACCCGCGGCTCGCGGGCGTGGCGATCGAGCTGCTGCACGACGTCGATGCGCCGCTGTGCGGACCCGACGGCGCGGCCCGCCGGTTCGGGCCCCAGAAGGGCGCGACGCCCCACGAGGTCGACGCCTACGACGCGGCCCTGGCCCGATGGGCCGACGCGTTGCGGGTCGACCCCGACCTGCCCGGCAGCGGTGCCGCCGGCGGCCTCGCCCTCGCTCTGCGGGCGATCGGGGCGACCGCGCGCCCGGGCGCCGAGGCGGTGCTCGACCTCGTGGGGTTCGCGCCGCTCGCCGCCCGTGCGGACCTCGTCCTGACCGCGGAGGGGAGCGTCGACGCCTCGACGCTGCAGGGCAAGACCGTCGACGCCGTGGTGCGCGCCGCCGTGGCCGCCGGCACGCCGGTCGTCGTGCTCGGCGGGCGGGTGGAGGACGCCGCGGCGACCGAGCTGCGGCGCCGCGGGGCCCGCGGCGTGGAGGCTCTGGGTCCCCCCGACCGCCCGCTCGAGGAGGCACTCGCCGCCGCCCGGGACGAGCTGCGTGCGGGCGCGAGCCGAGCGGTCGACGGAGGCTCCCGGGGCGGGAGCGCCCACGGGCGCGAGGCCGCCCGCTGAAGCGCGGGCGGGCGGTCGCGGTCGGTCGCCCGACGGCTCAGCCGACGGCGCGCAGCGGGGTCGCGGCGGCGTGCCGGAGACCGTCGAGCGCGGCGGTGGTCGCGCCGTCGGCGGGGAGGAACGCGACGAGCTGCTGCGCGTCCGCCGGGGGCAGCTCCATCGTCTCGCGCTCGAGTCGCAGCTCGCCCGCGACGGGGTGGACCCAGCGCAGGACGCCTCCGGCCGGGGCGGTGTGACGCTCCAGCCGGTCGGTGAACGCCGCACCGGCTCGCGCGCCGAGCTCCTCCCTGAAGCTGGCGGAGCGCTCGCGCGACGGGCCGAGCCAGAGGTCGGCGGCGAGCTCGTCGGCGACGTGCTCCCAGTCCGGGAAGACGTCGCGGGCCCGCGGGTCGAGGAACACGAACCGGGTCAGGTTCGGCTCCGCCGGGTCGAGGATCCCCACGGGGCGAGCGAGCAGCTCGAACCCATCGGTGTGCGCGAGCACCTCGCCGGTCCGGTCGGTGACGATCGCGGCCGCCGGTTCGAACTGCCGCAGCAGCGTCAGGACCCGGGGCCGCACGGTCCGGTGCGGCCGAGTGGCCGAACCGGGGCATCCTCCACCCGTGATCTTCGCGACGTGCCGGAGGCGCGCGTGGTCGGACGGGTCCAGGCGCAGCGCCGCCGCCAGGGACGCCAGCACCGCCGCGGAGGGGTTGCGGTCCGTTCCCTGCTCGATGCGGACGAGGTACTCGACGCTGATGCCGGCCAGCTGCGCGAGCTCCGAGCGCCGCAGGCCCGGGACCCGACGGCGGGGGCCCGCGGTGAGCCCCACCGCGTGCGGGGGCACAGCGTCGCGGCGGGCCCGGACGAAGTCCCCCAGCGGCGTGCTCATGGGAACGATCATACGCCGGGACGGGCGGGTGCCCGTGGTGCGAGGGTGGCCGTGGCAGGGCCAGCCCTGGCCCGGGTCTGGTGGCCCTCGGCGGCCTGCGTCACGGTGGGATCCATGACCGATCCCACTGCACGAACCAGTCTCGCCGTCGTCATCGGAAGCGTCCGGGAGGGCCGCTTCGGACCGACGGTCGCGTCGTGGTTCAGCGAGCAGGCGAGCACGCTCGACGCGTTCGACGTCACCGTCGTGGACCTCGCGGACCACGAGATCCCGCTCGAGCTCCCCGCGCTGTCGCCGAAGTTCGCCGACAGCGCCTATCCGCGCCCCGAGGGGATGCGCCGGCTGACCGCCGCCCTCGACGACGCCGACGCGTACGTGCTCGTGACGCCCGAGTACAACCACAGCTATCCGGCGTCGCTCAAGGCCGCCATCGACTGGCACTTCACGCAGTGGACGGCGAAGCCCGTCGCGTTCGTGACCTACGGCGGCGCGGCAGGCGGACGGCACGCCGCGCTCCATCTCGAGAACGTCCTGACCGAGCTCCACGCCGTGACGATCCGGGACGGCCTCGCGTTCCCCAACTTCTTCACCGCCTGGACCGACGGCCGGCCGGACGACCCCGACGCCGCGCGGTACGCCGCGACGCTCCTGGAGCAGCTCGCCTGGTGGGCCGAGGCGCTGCGCACGGCTCGGTCCCGCACCCCCTACCCCAGCTGAATGCGCCGGGCGCCACGGCGCAGGGCGGATCCGATGCCATCGCGGGCCGTCCCGCCGGGGTGGCATCGCTTGCAGGCGCCACGAAGGTTCACGCCATCTGCACAGGATCGGCGCGCTCGGCACCGAGGATCGGGGTCCCCCCATCGCAGCAACAAAGGAAGTCCGATGTCCTCACGCATCTCCCGACGCGACCTGCTCGCCGCCGGAGGCGCCGGCGCGGTCGCGCTCTCGTTCGGCGGGCTCTTCGCCGGCCGCGCGGCCGCCCTCCCCCGCGGCGCCTACCCGTTCGTCGCCGGCGTGGCCTCCGGCGAGCCCGCGGCCAACAGCATCGTCCTCTGGACGCGCATCGCCCTCGACGCCCTCGGCCGCGACGCCGTGAAGGGCCAGATCCCCGTCACCTGGGAGCTCGCCCAGGACGAGGGCATGACCCGGATCGTCGCCCGCGGCGTGCAGACGGCGACCGCCGCCGACGGCCACTCGGTGCACGTCGAGGTCCCGAACCTCAAGCCCGGCCGCGAGTACTGGTACCGCTTCTACGCAGGCGGCGAGGCGAGCGCGCTCGGCCGCACCCGCACCGCCCCGAAGCCCGGCCAGTCGCCCGACAGCCTGCGCTTCTGCCTCGCGTCGTGCTCCAACTGGGAGGCCGGGTACTTCACGGCCTACCGGCGGATCGCGGACGACGACCCGTGGTTCGTCGTGCACGTCGGCGACTACATCTACGAGGGCGGGCCCGGCACGTCCGGCGTCCGCCAGCACTCCAACGCCGAGCCGACGGACCTCCCGGCCTACCGCGAGCGCCACAGCCAGTACAACTCCGACCCCGACCTGCTCGAGATGCGGCGCCTCTTCCCGCTGATCCCGACGCCGGACGACCACGAGGTGGAGAACAACTACGCGAACCTGATCTCGCAGGTCGACACCGAGCCCGACCAGGACCCGAAGGTCTTCGCCAGGCGCCGCAAGGCCGCGTACCAGGCGTACTGGGAGTTCATGCCGCTGCGGCTGCCGCAGCACCCGCAGGGCTCGGGCATGCAGCTCTACCGCGAGCTGCCGATGGGCGACCTGGCGAACGTCGTCGTCGCCGACACCCGCCAGTACCGGACGGACCAGCCCTACGGCGACAAGAGCCCGGCGGACGGCCCGGACATGCGCGACCCGAAGGCGACGCTCCCGGGCATCGCGCAGGAGCAGTGGATCGTCGACCGCATGGGCGCGTCGAAGGCGAAGTGGAACGTCCTCGCCCAGCAGGTCCTGATGGCCTCCCACGACGTCGTCCCCGGCGCCCCGAAGGGCTATTCGACCGACCAGTGGGACGCCTACCGCGCGTCCCGCCAGCGCGTGCTGACCGGCATCGCCGACCGCGGCACGAGCAACCCGGTCGTCCTCACCGGCGACATCCACCAGCACTACGCGGCGGACCTGCTGCGCGACTTCGACGACCCGTCCTCGCCGATCGTCGGCTCCGAGCTCTGCGGCACCTCGGTGACCTCCGGCGGCGACGGCAGCGACGCGCACGAGGACCTCAGCGAGAACCCCTGGATCAAGTACAACGGCAAGCGCCGCGGCTACGTGCGCGTGACGATGGACCAGCGCGAGCTGCGGGCGGACTTCCGCACCCTCTCCGCCGTGACGACGCGCGCCGCCCCGGCGTCGACGGGCGCGAGCTTCACGATCCAGGACGGCGTGCGCGGGCTGAAGGCCTGACGCCGGCGCGGCGGCCGCCGCCCTTCCCCGCGGCCGCTCCGGGAATCGCCGCTTCGTCGTCGATTCCCGGACGGCCCCTCGCCGCGGAGCCCGGAGCCCCCGGCGCGCCGCGCGCGTCAGCGCCGCGCGCCGGCGCCGGTCGGTTCAGGACGTCCCGAGCAGGTCGGCGTTGAGGATGGTGCCGCCGAGGCTCTGTGCGTGTCCTTGCTGGGCGGTGGAGGGGTGAGGAGGTCAGAGCGAGGCGCGTGCGGACGGGAGGTCCGAGACGCCCGGGAGACGCAGGGATCCGGTCGCCGAACGCGCGGGGACGACGACGCCCGTCGCGCGCGGCATCAGACCATCCCTCCGTTGGCGCGGAGGGTCTGGCCGTTGACCCAGCGGCCGTCCGGGCCGGCGAGGAAGGCGACGACGCTCGCGATGTCCTCCGGGGTACCGAGGCGCTCCAGCGGCGGGACCTTGGCGAGCTGGTCGACCTGGTCCTGGGTCTTGCCGTCGAGGAAGAGGTCGGTGGCGGTCGGCCCCGGCGCCACCGCGTTGACCGTGATGTCCCGGCCGCGCAGCTCGCGGGCGAGGATGAGCGTCATCGCCTCGATCGCGCCCTTGCTCGCGGCGTACGGGCCGTAGGTCGGGAACTGGGTGCCGACGATCGAGGTCGACAGCGCGACGAACGCGCCGCCGTCCCGCAGGCGGCGGGCGGCCTGCTGGGCGACCACGAACGACCCGCGGATGTTCGTGCGGTGCAGGGCGTCGAGGACGTCCAGGTCCAGGTCCGCGATGGTCGAGAGGGCCATCCGGCCGGCCGAGTGGACCACGACGTCGACGCCGCCGAGCTCGCGCTCCACGCGGTCGAACATCGCGGCGACGGCGGCCTCGTCGGCCACGTCGGCGCCGATGGCGATCGCGTGGCCGCCGGCGGCCGTGATCGCGGCCACCGTCTCCTCGGCCGCGGCGGTGCCGGAGGCGAAGTTGACGACGACCGTCGAGCCGTCGGCGGCCTGGCGCTCGGCGATCGCGCGGCCGATGCCGCGGGAGCCGCCGGTGACGAGGGCGATGCGCTGGGTGGTCGTGCTCATGGTGCCGCTTTCGTCGCTACGTTGAATACGAATCACTGCTACAGACGAACGTAGCACAACTACTAACGACGATACGAAGCGCTAGACTCGGCGCATCAGCACGGACGTCGACCCCCTCCGCACCGCCCTCCTCGAAGCCGCCGAGGCGCAACTCATCGCCGCACCGGACGGCGAGATCGCGACGCGCGCGGTCTGCGAGGCCGTCGGCGTCACCCAGCCGGTCCTGTACCGGCTGTTCGGCGACAAGCGCGGCCTGCTCGACGCGCTCGCCGAGCTCGGGCTGCAGCGCTACGCCGCGAGGAAGGCCGAGCTCGAGGCCTCCGGCGACCCGGTCGCCGACCTCCGGGCCGGGTGGGACGACCACATGGCGTTCGCCCGGGAGAACCCGGCGATCTACCAGCTGATGTTCTCGCCCCGGCCGTGGGCCGGCGCCCGGGCGCGGGAGGGCGTGATGGAGCTGCTCACCGCGACCCTCACCCGCTGCGCCGCGATCGGGGCGCTCCGCGGGCCGGTCGGCGAGGCCGCCGCGATGCTGCTCTCCGCCAACGTCGGGCTGGCGTTCAACCGCGTCGCCGACCCCGAGGCGTTCGGGGACCCGGCGATCTCCGACGCGCTCCGCGACGCGGTCTTCGGCCGCATCCTCGCCAGCCCGGACGCGCCCGGGGACGCCGACCCCCTCGCCGCCGCCGCGCGCCGCCTGGACGCCCAGCTCCTCGTGACCCCGCCGCCCGCGCTCGGGTCCGAGGAGACCGCGTTGCTGCACGTCTGGCTCGACCGGCTCACCTGACCCGGCGATCCCGGGGACCGCGGGTGTGAGCCCGCTGTGCGCCCGCTGCGAGCGGTCTGCGAGCGGCGGGGCGCACTGTGGCGGCATGACCTCCACCACTCCCGCTGCCGACCCGGATCTCGCGATCCAGGCGATCGGCCTGCGCAAGCGCTTCGGCGAGACCCAGGCGCTCGACGGCGTCGACCTGCAGGCCCGCCCCGGCACCATCCTCGGAGTCCTGGGACCCCACGGCGCCGGCAAGACCACCGCCGTCCGCGTCCTCTCCACGCTGCTGCGCCCCGACCAGGGCGTCGGCTTCGTCGGCGGCCGGAACGTCGTCACCGACGCCGTCGCCGTCCGCCGCTCCATCGGCCTGACCGGCCAGTACGCATCGGTCGACGAGAAGCTGACCGGCACCGAGAACCTCGTCCTCTTCGGGCAGCTGCTCGACCTGCGCCGCCGCGACGCGAAGGCCCGCGCGAAGGACCTGCTCGCCTGGTTCGAGCTGCAGGACGCCGCGAACCGCCCCGTCGGCACCTACTCCGGCGGCATGCGCCGGCGCCTGGACCTGGCCGCGAGCCTCGTCGGCCGCCCGGCCGTCGTCTTCCTCGACGAGCCGACGACCGGCCTGGACCCCGCCAAGCGCCAGGCGATGTGGGGCGTCGTCCGCTCCCTGCTGCGCGAGGGCTCCACCGTCCTCCTGACCACGCAGTACCTCGAGGAGGCCGACGCGCTGGCCGACGAGGTCACCGTCATCGACCACGGCCGCGTCATCGCCCACGACACCCCCGACGGGCTCAAGCGCGTCGTCGGCGGCCAGCACCTCACCGTCCGCCCGCGCGACCCCGCGCACCTCGACCGCGTCGCCACGATCATGGCCGCGCTGACCGCGAGCGTCGGCGGCCGCGTCACGTCGCCGGGCCGCGGCGTCCTGACCGCTCCCGTCAGCGGGGAGGCGATGCTCGCCGAGGCCGTCATCCGCCTGGCGTCGGCCGGCGTCGGCGTGGACGAGCTCTCGCTCCGCCTGCCGAGCCTCGACGAGGCGTTCTTCGCGCTGATCGGCCGGACGGCCGACGGCGGCCCCACCGACGACGCGGAGGACGACGGCGGACCGGCGGCGGACGACGACCCTCGCGTCCTCGTCCCCGCCGGCGGGCCCGCCACCGCGCCCAACGACCGAGGTGCGGACTCCGACGGGAGGGCCGCGGCATGAGCACCGTCAGCCTCCCCGCCGGCGGCACCCCCGCCTCCGCCGCGTCCCGCCGCGGCCCCGCGCTGCTGCGCCACAGCGTCGCGCTCGCGCACCGCAGCCTGATCAAGACCTTCCGCACGCCGGAGGCCCTGATCGACGTGACGATCCAGCCGGCGATCTTCCTCGTCCTCTTCACGTACGTCTTCGGCGGCGCCATCGCCGCCGGCTCGCAGCACGACTACCTGCAGTACCTGCTGCCCGGCATCCTCGCCCAGACGATCGCCCTGGCCGGCGCGACGATCGGGGTGAACCTCAACGACGACATCGCGTCCGGCGTGTTCGACCGCTTCCGCAGCCTGCCGATCTCGCGCGCCGCGCCCCTGGTGGGCAAGGTGCTCGCGGACCTCGTCCGCTACGTCCTGCTGTTCACCGTGACGCTCGGGTTCGGCTACGTCCTCGGCTTCCGCGTGCAGACCGGCGTCCTCGACGTCCTGGCCGCCGGGGCCCTCGTCATGGGCTTCGCGCTCTGCCTCTCCTGGGTCTCCGTCTGGATCGGGATGATGGTCCGCACCCCGGACGCGGTGCAGGGCATCACGATGCTCGTGCTCTTCCCGCTGACGTTCGCGAGCTCCACGTTCGTGAAGGCCGACACGCTGCCCGGCTGGCTGCAGACCGTCGTCGACCTCAACCCGCTGACCCACCTCGTCGACAGCCTCCGGGCCCTCCTGCTGGGCGGGCCGAGGGGCGACGACCTGCTGTGGACGCTGCTCTCGATGGCCGCGCTCCTGGTGGTCTTCGTGCCGCTCGCGCTGCGGGCCTACGCCCGGCGGGCCTAGGGTCAGCCCGGCGTCGCCAGCGACGCGGGATCGATCCGCTCCAGCGCGGCCTCGCGATCGAGGCCGCGCCCCCGTGCGTAGGCACGGTCGAAGTCGTCGCCCAGCGCTGCCCGCAGGCCCGTCACGATCCCGGCGGTCTCGGGGCTCAGGAGGTCGTCGGCGCCGCGCAGGGTCGCCGCGGCGCCCAACGTCTCCGCCGCCCGCTCGGGTTCGCCGTGCGCCAGCCGCGCGGCGGCGATCACGACGCCGACCATCGCGACGATCGGCATGTCCCGGGTCCCGCGGGCCGCCTGGTAGCCGTCGACCAGCCGGGCGACGGCCTCGGGGAGACGCCCGTCGTCGAGCTCCAGGCCGGCGATCGTGGTGAGCACCATCGCCCGCTCGTGCCCGATCCCGGCCCGGGGGCGCGCGTCCAGGTGGCGCAGGGCCTCGGTCGCCCAGCGCCACGCGTCCTCGCGGTCGCCCGCCAGCCGCGCGATCCGCCCCATGCTGAGCCGGCCGAAGGCGAGCTCGCGCTCCCCGGCCCAGCCCTCCGCCGCGCGCCGGGCGATCTCGCGCGCGTCGTCGATGCGGCCCTGCCGCAGGCGGATCTCGGCCAACACGTACGGTCCCGGCCCCGACTCCTCGCCGCCGAGGTCCTGCTCCGCCGCCTGCGCCTCGAGGATCGCCGCCTCCGCCCGGTCGAGCTCCCCTGCGTGGAGCAGCGGGACGGCCATCGACGAGAGCGCGGCGGACGTCCCCCAGCGCTCGCCGATCGCGCGGAAGCCCCGGAGCGCCTCCTCGGAGCACCGGAGGGTGGTCTCGAGGTCGCCCTCGTTCTCGGCCAGCTGCCCGGCCAGCAGGTTCGCCGTCGCCCGCACCCAGGGATCGTCGTGGGCGAGCGCGTCCTCCTGCACCCGGTGGACGAGCTTCAGGTCGCCCAGCGCGTAGGCGAACATCGGCCGGACCGCGACCCAGACCGGCCGGTCGGGCGCCTCGGTCGCGGCGATCCGCTCCAGCAGCGCCGCCTGCGACGCCTCGTCGAGCGGGCCCGTCTCGTCGTCGCCGAACATCCGCGCGAAGCCCTCGACGCCCTCGACCAGCACGCGGTCGACGGGGTCGGCGTCCCCGGGGACCTCCAGGGCGATGCGGCCGGCCTCGATCAGCTCGCCGGGGTTGCCGGACGCCACCCAGAAGAGCGTCAGGGACGCCACCATCCGCAGCGCCGCGCGGGCGTCGCGCTCGTCGGCGAAGCAGCGGATCGCCGCGAGCAGGTTCTCGCGCTCGGCCCGCAGCCGGCGCAGCCACGGGACCTGGTCGGCGGTGCGCATGGCCGCGTCGCCCCGCTCGGTCACCCCGGCGAACCACTCGGCGTGGGCGCGCCGCAGCGCCGTCGTCTCGCCCGCCCGCTCCAGCTGCTGCAGGCCGTACTCGCGCAGCGTCTCGAGCATCCGGTACCGCGCCCCGTGGCCGTCCTCGCCGCGGTCGGGCCGGACCTGGATCACGGACTTGTCGACGAGGGCGGCGAGCAGGTCGAGGACGTCCTCGCGGGGCACGCCGTCGCCGCTGCAGACGGCCTCGGCCGCGGCCGGCGTCGCGCCGCCGGGCAGGACGGCGAGCCGGCGCGCCAGGCGACGCTCGGGGTCGGAGAGCAGCTCCCAGCTCCAGTCGACGACGCCACGCAGCGTCCGCTGGCGGGCCTCGGCGGTGCGCGGGCCGGTGGTCAGGAGGCGGAAGCGGTCGTCCAGGCGGGAGGCGAGCTCGCGCAGCGGCATCGTGCGCAGCCGGGCGGCGGCGAGCTCGAGCGCGAGCGGCATGCCGTCCAGGCGCCGGCAGATCTCGACGACCGGGCCGACGGTCTCCGCGTCGACGACGAAGCCGGAGGACGCCGCGGCGGCGCGGTCGGCGAACAGCCGGACCGCGGGCTCCCCCAGCGCGGCGGCGGGCTCCGGGGTCTCGCCGTCCGGCAGCCCCAGGGGGTCGAGCGCGACGACGTGCTCGCCGCCGATCGCGAGCGGCTCGCGACTGGTGGCGAGGATCCGCAGGCCGGGACAGCCACGCAGGAGCGTCTCGGCGATGTCGGCCGCGTCGGCGATCAGGTGCTCGCAGTTGTCGAGCAGCAGCAGCGCGTCGAGCCCCGCGAGGCCGTCGAGGAGCCGGTTCATCGCGCCCGGCGCCCGCGCGCCCGTCGTGGTCCGCAGGCGCGTCGCCTCGCGCAGCGCGAAGACGTCGAGCAGCGCAGCCTCGATCTCGTGCCCCTCGGTCATGGGCGCGAGCTCGACGCGGCGGATCAGCGGCGGGGCCGGCGGGCGGGCGGCGGCCTGTGCGGTGGTCGTCGCCGGGCCGCTTCCGTCGACGGCGGCGAGAACGGTCGTCGCCGGGTCGCCGGCGTCGGGGCCGGCCGGCCGGGGGGCGGCCGCCGCGGGCCCGGACGCGATCCGCGCCTGCCGGCGGGTCGCGGTCTCGTCGGCCAGGCGGGTCTTGCCGGCGCCGCCCGGGCCGACGAGCGTCACGAGGCGCTCGCGGTCCAGGAGCGCGTCGAGCCGGTCGACCTCGGCCTCCCGGCCGACGAAGCTCGTCAGGGGCGTCGGGAGGCCGCCGGACCCGGACGGGGCGGGGCGGGAGGCGGTGGACGGGGCGGAGCCGGGCGGCGGAGAGACCCCGGCGTCCGGAGAGACGTCCCCGGCGGAGGAGGCGTGCGCGGCGGAGGTGACGTGCGCGGCGGCGTAGGACACCCGGATCGTGACGGAGCCGTTGACCGCCGAGGACGAGACCTCTGCGACGCAGATCGCCGCA
>NZ_JBFAPC010000182.1:0-10498 GCF_040675535.1 Patulibacter sp. NPDC049589
GTCGCGGCCGCGCGCAGGGCCTCGTCGTCGGCGTCGCGGCCGCGCAGCCCGTGGTGCACGTGGACCGCGAGCACCTCGTCCGCGCCGACGATGGCGACGGCGAGGTCGAGCAGGCAGAGGGAGTCGCGGCCGCCGGAGAACGCCACGACCGCGGCGCGGCCGGGCACCAGCCCGCCCCGGGAGCGGACCCGCTCGGCCGGCGGCGCGCTCATCCCTGGCCGCTGCCCGCCCGCGGACGGGCCATGAACAGCGACGTCGGGTCGCGGAAGCCCTTCAGCCGGACGTCGCCGATCGGCTGGAACGCGACGTGGCGGGCCGACGTCGCGGCGATCGCGTCCGTGACCAGGACCTCGCCCGCGCCTGCGCGGGCGACCACGCGCGCCGCCTTGTTGACCTCGCGGCCGAAGTAGTCCCCGTCGCGGAAGAGGACCTCGCCCTGGTGGATGCCCATCCGCGGACGGGGCTCGTCGGGGTGCAGCAGCTGATAGGCCACGGCCCACTCCACGAGCGTCGCGGCGTCGTCGCCGATCACCATGACCTCGTCGCCGATGGTCTTGAGGATGCGGGCGTCGTCGGGCAGCGACGCCTCGACCGTGTCGACGAACCGCTCGACGGCCTCGACGGCCTCCTCGTCGCCCTGCTCCTCGGTCAGCCGGGTGAAGCCCGCGAGGTCGGCGAACGCGATCGCGACCCGCAGCCGGCCGAGGCCGAGCAGGGAGTCCTCGTCCAGTGCCTGCTCGACGAGGCTGACCGCGTCCTGCTCGATGAACCAGTGCAGCGACCGGCGGTGGACGTCGCGGATGATCCGGTCCGCGAGCGGCATCACGTGGGCCGCCAGCGTGGCCACGGCCTCGGCGGCGTCGAGGGCCTCGGCGTTCTCGCGCACCAGCGGATCGCGGACGTAGAGGCGGAACATCCGGACCTCCGCGTCAGCGACCCGGCCCAGCGCCTGGCCGTAGATGCGGGCCAGCTGGACCATCGCCACGAGCGGGAAGCCGGCCGCCAGCACCCGGGCGACGTGCTCGAACAGCGGCACGTCGTCCACGCTGATCCGCTCGACGGCCTCGGCGCTGAAGCCGAAGGCCTCGCCGATCCGGCGGACGAGCGCCGGCTCGAGCCCGACGCGCCGCGCCACCTCCTCGGGGTCCACGTGCTCGGTCGGCGGGTCCAGCACGCCGCCGAGGTAGTGCAGCGCGAGCCCGTTGCGCTCGGCGACGAGCGCGATGTCGCTCAGCGACCGACCCTTGGACCGCAGCCGCTGGACGACGCGGGCGTGGTTCAGCGACCCGGACGTCCAGGCGCCCGCGTCGTCGAGCGGGACCAGCCCGAGGTCCGCCCAGCGCCGGAGGGTGCTCTCCGAGACGCCCACGAGCTCGGCGACGCGCGCGCGTCCGAGGACCACCTGTCCCTGTCCAGCGCCCGGAGGAATCGCGGGCTGCGGGGGGAAGCTGTGGCGGCGGAGCCCCTGGGGGCCCCGCCGCCCGCGGGAATCTCGTCCCGCACCGTCGGCCCTCGGCGCTCGTCCCAACAGCGGGCGGCGCCTCGCAGGTGACTCGTCACCCACGTTCTGGCCTGAGGCTTTGTCCGTGGGGTCAGTCATACCCGCCCGGCAGGCGCGGCGTCAAGGGCGGCGTGGTCACGAGCCCGCGGACGGCGCCGGCGGGCCGTCCTCGGACTCCAGGTGCTGGACCCGGGCCTCGAGCGCGGCGAGCCGCTCCTGGAGGCGCCGGACGTCGTCGCCGTTGGCGGGGCGGGCGTCGTCGAGCGACCGCCCGAGCCGGCCCACGGCCTGCTGGACCTCGTCGGCCAGGACGCCGGCCTGCGTCGTGCCGGCGGCGCTCAGGTCCTCCAGCGTGCCGCGGACGCGCGCGACGACGGCGCCGAGCTCGTCGGCGAGCTCCTGGGCGCGGGCGCGCGTCGACCGCGGCGCCGCCGTGGTCGCCGCGAGGGCCTGGTCGACCGCGCGGCGGACGGCCTCGACGCGGGCGGAGCGCCGGCTGCCCGCGTCGTCGTCCCCTTCCGGGGCGCCGGGGCCGTGCTCCATCGGGTCGCTCGCCGGGTCGGTCTCCACGGAGCGGAGTCTATCCTCGCCCGAGCCCCGTGACCGACCTCCAGAGCCTGCCCCCACTCCTGCGCGTCGGCCATCCGGTCGCGGAGCGCGCGATCCTCGTCGGCGATCCCGGGCGGGCGCTCGCCGTGGCCCAGGAGCTCCTGGACGGCCCCCTGATGAGCAACCACTCGCGGGGGCTCTGGGGCTACACCGGGACCGCCGGCGACGGGGCCGCGCTCAGCGTGCTGGCCACGGGTACGGGCGGCCCGAGCGCCGCGGCCGTGCTGCGCGAGCTCCACGCGGCCGGCGTCCGGCGGGTCGTCCGGGCCGGGTCCGCGCTGGCGCTCGACGGCGCGGTCGGCGCGGGCGAGCTGCGCCTCGTGTCCTTCGCGGCCGCCTACGACGGGACGTCCCGGGCGCTCGGGCTGGCGGGCGGCGCGGAGCTGGTGCCGGACGCGGCGATCCTCGGACGGCTGCGCGCGGCGGGCCTGCGCGAGACCGGCGTGGTGTCCGTCGACCTGCTGCCCGCGGACGGCGGGCCCGCCGTGCCGGCTCATCCCGGCGCCTCCGCCGTCGACCGGCAGAGCGCGCCGCTGCTCGCGGCCGCCGCGCGGCTCGGCGTGCCGGCGGCGGTCGTCCTCGCGTTCCCCGGCGGCGCCGAGGACGAGGACGCGCGGAAGGCGTGGTGGAGCGCGGTCGGCGCGGCCGCCGCGGCCGGCCTCGGGGACTGAGGCCCCGGGCGCCTCGGCGGTCCCGGCGGCCGCCCCGCCGACGCGGCAGACCGGGCCTGCGCGCGTGGGCTGGCCCGGTCCGCCGGGGAGCGGGCTCAGCCCGCCTGCTCGCCCAGGGCGTCGATCGACGCCTGGATCGCCTCGAGACGCGAGGTGAGGTCCGCGAGGGCGGCGTCGGACGGGCCGGCGACGTCGCGGGACGCCAGGGCCGTCAGGCGCTCGTCGACGCGGTCGACCGCGTCCTCGATCGACTCGAGCCGCTGCGCGACGTTGCGCACACGCCGCGTCAGCCGCTCGATGTCGGCCGCGGTGGGGACGTTGAGAGCGCCGAACGCGGCCTCCTGGGCCTGCGTCGCCCGCTCGCGCACGTCCATCGCGCGCTGCACCGCGCCGGTCACGAGCGGATTGCCGAGGAGCTCCTGGGCCAGCTTGCCGATGGTCTCCTCGCTGGCGCCGCGGACGCGCTCGCGGAGATCCTTCGAGGACGGGGACTGATCGTCGGTCATGCTCGTGCGGCCTCTGCTTCGGACGTCGGGGGCGGACCGGGGGTCGCCCTCAGGGCGGGTCCCCGGCTCGTCGGACCTCGCACCCTAGCCCAGCCGGGGGGTCCTCGCGAGGGCCGGTACGGGCTGGACGAATTGGCCGAAACCCGTGGTACTGTGGCGCGATCAGTGCCGCGCCCGGTCGCTTTGCGGTGCGCTGAGGAGGATCTCCAGAACCATGCCGTTGCCCACACGCAAGCTCCTGGTCGGGCTCTCAGCCGCAGGCGCGGTGGCCGCCGGGTTCGGTGCCACCGTGCAGGCCGGCGCCGAGGCACGCACCCTGGACGTCACGCTCCTGGGCGGTCGCAGCGTCGTCGTCAACGTCGACGTCCCGCCGGGGACGCCGATCGAGCAGATCCCGCTGCCGGACCTCGGCGCACCGGTCGTCGCCGTCCGCGACGCCGGCGCCACGGTCCCCGCGACCACGGGCGCCGCGCCGGCCACGACCACGGGCGCGACGCCGCCGGCCACCACCACCGCCGCCGCGACGCCGCCGACGACGACCACCGCCACGGCCGACCCGTCCACCGCGGTCGACGACTCCGTCTTCGACGACAGCGGCGGCGAGGGCCGCGCCAACGCGGTGCAGGAGAAGGCGGCCCGAGACGCCGCCGACCGCCGCAAGGCCCGCGCCGACGGCCGCAGGGTCACGCGCAAGGCCGCGAAGGACGCCGCGGCGACGGACACCACCGCCGCCGCCTCGGCGGCCGCCACGGCCCCGGACCTGCCCGACCCGTCGGACCCGACGTACTCGGAGGTCCTTCCAGGCGCGGCGCCGGCCGGCGTCCCGAACTTCTTCATCGACAAGTTCCGGATCCCGCCGTTCCTGCTGCCGATCTACCAAGCCGCCGGCATCGAGTACGGCGTCCGGTGGGAGGTCCTCGCCGCGATCAACGAGGTCGAGACCGACTACGGCCGCAACCTCTCGGTGTCGTCCGCGGGCGCGCTCGGCTGGATGCAGTTCATGCCGGAGACGTGGAAGGCCTACGGCGTCGACGCCAACGGCGACGGCAAGGCCGACCCGTACAACCCCGTCGACGCGATCTTCGCCGCCGCCCGCTACCTGAAGGCCGCCGGCGGCCACGACCACATCCGCAAGGCCGTCTTCGCCTACAACCACGCGGACTGGTACGTCGACCAGGTCATGCTGCGTGCCCGCCTGGTCTCGGGGCTCCCCGAGGACCTCGTCGGCTCGCTGACCGGGCTCACGCAGGGCGTCTTCCCGGTCGCCGCGAAGACCCAGTACGTCGGCGACGACAGCAACCGCAAGGCCCGCGCGACGGCCACGGCCGGCGAGGACGCGGCCAGGTCCGTCGAGACGACCTCGCGCTCCTCGATCGACCTCTTCGCGAAGGCCGGCGCGCCGGCGATCGCCGTCCAGGACGGAACGGTCACGGACGTCGGCGAGAACGCCGAGCTCGGGCGCTTCGTGACGCTCCGCGACGTCTACGGCAACACCTACACGTACGCGAACCTCAAGAAGGTCTCCGCGCTCTACCCCGTCGCGAAGGCCCAGAAGCTCACCACGACGGCCGGCGCCGCGAAGGCCGCGGCCGCCGTGCAGGACCCGGCGCCGACGTCCCCGGCGACGGCCGGCAGCCAGCCGGCCGACTCGGCGGGCACGAAGGCCCCGGCGCCCCAGGCCGAGCAGGGCCCCGTCGCCCCGACGGCCGACGGCGGGACGCTGTTCGCGAACCCCGCCCGCCCGCTGGCCCGCAAGCACGGCGGCGCCGAGCAGCTCGACCAGGCGCACGCGGACGACGCGACGTTCTCGAGCTACCTCTCCACGCTGCACGGGCTGACGAAGGACGACGTCGTCCTCAAGCGCCTGCGCACGGGCTCCCGCGTGATGGCCGGCACCATCCTCGGCCGGATCGGCAAGACCGACGCGAAGAGCTCGCCGCACCTGCAGTTCGAGGTCCGGCCCGCCGGCAAGGGCGCGCCGCTGGTCGACCCGAAGCCGATCCTCGACGGCTGGAAGCTCCTCGAGTCCACGACGGTCTACCGGGCGAAGGCCTCCTCGGCGCTCTTCAAGTCGACCGACGCGGCGTCGTCCGGCCAGATCCTGCTGATGAGCAAGCAGCAGCTCCAGGAGCGCGTCCTCGCCGACCCGCTGCTGGACGTCTACGAGGCCGGCCGCCGGCAGATCGAGGCCGGTGCGGTCGACCGCCGCGTGCTGGCGACCCTCGAGTACCTGACGGCCAACGGCCTGCGGATCGGCGTCTCGTCGCTCGGCCGCTCCGGCGCGATCACGAGCTCGGGCAACGTCTCCGAGCACGCGTCCGGCAACGCCGTCGACATCTCGTCCGTCAACGGCATCGCCATCTCGAAGGACACCCAGGGCCCCGGGTCGATCACCGAGCAGGCGATCCGGACGCTGCTCGGCCTGCAGGGCAGCCTGAAGCCGCACCAGATCATCTCCCTGATGACCTTCCAGGGCGCGGACAACACGATGTACCTGCCCGACCACGACGACCACATCCACGTCGGGTTCCGGCCGTCGGTGAAGAACGACGCGAAGCTCGGCGAGCAGGTCGCCCAGGTGCTCAAGCCGGGCCAGTGGATCAAGCTGATCGACCGCATCGCCGGCATCGACAACCCGACCGTGCTGGAGACCCCGTCCAAGTACGCCGTGAAGGCCACCGGCCCCGGCGCGACGGGCGGCGACTGACCGCGGTGCCCGAGGCCGGCGACGCGGCGCTCTTCCGCATCGTGCAGGTCGAGATCCCCGGGGAGCTCGACCTGGGTGACGGCCGCTGGACGGTCCGCGGCCACGCGAACCGCCCGCGCGCCGTCGTGATCGTCGAGGTCACCGAGCGTCCGCGGCGCCGCTTCCGGCGCCGCCGTGGCGAGCCGGACGAGCACGTCGCCCAGGCCTCGACGGTGCTCACCGTGGTGGACGCCGACCCGCTGGAGGCCCGCGACGTCGAGCGCTGGCTGGCCCGCGCCGACGGCGAGGCCGCGCTGGTCGAGGCGCTCGAGGTGCTGCGCCGCCTGCTGCACCTCGCGGCCGTCGCCGCCGCCGATCCGGACCCCCGCCCTGTGCGCGCCCGCGACCTCTCGAAGGCGACGATCGGCTACGGGACCGGCCCCGAGGGCGCCTACGGGCGCTGGACGTCCGCCCGCCGGATCCCGATCCCCGCCGACGAGCCCGACCGTGCGCGCCGCTCGTCCCGCGGGTCCGGATCCGAGGAGCGCCTCGCGGAGCTGCTGAGCGGCCGCGACGCCGTCCTGGCCGCCGAGGTCCTGACCCTGCAGGCGCGGCGCGACCTGGCCGCCGGGCGGGTCCGCGAGGCCGCCCTGGGGCTGCGGATGGCGCTCGAGGCCGCGATCGCCGAGCTGGAGCCCTGGCGCGCCGCGCCGCAGCTGGACGAGGCCATCGCCGGGTTGCGCGACGCGCGGCCGCGCGTCGCCGAGGCCGCGGCGGCCGCCGTGCGGGGCGGGCTGGACGACGAGCAGGACGCCGCGGTCCGCGAAGTCCTGCGGGCCGTCTCGATGGCCCTGGCCCGCCGGGCCGGCGGGCGGCGGGTCGGCGAGCGGGTCCTGCCGGGCCCGTCGGCGCCGCAGCCGCCGGCCTGACGCGACCCCGGCCCCGCGCGCGACGAGCGCGTCGGGCGGTCACCGCCGCCGCGACGGCGTCCCGGCCGGGGCGGGCGCGCTCAGGCGCCGAGGCGGTCCAGCGCGGCGATCAGGCCCGCGAGCTCGTCGACCACGTCGCCGGAGAGCCGGACCGCGGCCTCGTCGTCGTAGGGCGTGGCGCTCGCGGTCACGATCGCCAGGTCCGCGCCGCCGGCGAGCGCGAGCTTCGGCAGCTCCGCGACCGGCCAGACGACGAGCGACGAGCCGATGCAGAGCAGCAGGTCGCAGGACAGCGCCAGGCGCTCGGCGCGGTGCAGGGCCTGCTCGGGGAGCATGTCGCCGAAGAGGACGACGTCGGGCTTCAGCACGCCGCCGCAGGCCGTGCAGCGCGGCACGCCGTCGGCCGAGGCGGCGATCAGGTCGAGGACGTCCGCGAGCGGCGCCCGCGCGCCGCACGCCGGGCAGTGGCAGCCGGCGATGCTGCCGTGGAGCTCGACGACGTCCGCCGACCCGGCCCGCGAGTGGAGCGTGTCGATGTTCTGGGTGAGGACCGCGTCGAGCAGGCCGCGGCGCTCGAGCTCGACGAGCGCCCGGTGGGCGGCGTTGGGCTGCACGGGGCCGAGCGAGGCGAAGCGGTCGCCGTAGAACGACCAGAAGCGCACCGGGTCGGAGCGCCAGACGTCGACGTGGGCGATCTCCGCGAGATCGGTGTCGGCCCACAGGCCCGTGCCGGGCGTGCGGTAGTCCGGGATGCCCGAGGGCACGGAGATCCCGGCGCCCGTGAGCGCCACGACGGAGCCCGCGCCGGCCACGAGCCGCGCGAGGCGGTCGTGGGGGTCGGTGCTCGTGGGGTCGCTCACGGGGTGCTCGGGCCGGTTACTTGCCGGTCCAGCGGGCGTCGCGCTTGTCGATGAACGCGCCGATGCCCTCGGTCGCGTCGTCGGTGGCGAAGATCTCCGCGAACGCGTCCTTCTCCGCCTCGATGCCCTCGTCCAGCCCCGCGACGTCCGACACCCGCTTGATCGCGCCGGCCGCCAGCGGCGCCTGACCGGCCAGGCGACGCGCCCAGTTCAGCGCCACGTCCAGCAGCTCGTGGTCCGGGACCACCGTGTTGACCAGCCCGTGCGCGTACGCCTCGTCGGCCAGGATCGGATCGCCGACGAGGTTGAGCTCCAGCGCCTTCGCCTGCCCGACGAGCCTCCGCAGGCGCTGCGTGCCGCCGAACCCGGGGATCAGACCGAGCTTGATCTCCGGCTGCCCGAAGACCGCGGACTGCGCCGCGATCCGCACGTCCATCGCGAGCGCCAGCTCGGAGCCACCACCGAACGCCAACGCGTTGATCGCCCCGATCGTCACGATGCTCGACGTCCCGAACGACCGGAAGACCGCGTGCGCGTCGTCCAGCAACGTCTTCGCACCGGCCTCGCCGAGCGTCGTGAACGCCTTGATGTCCGCACCGGCGGAGAACACCGCCGACATCGGCGACGCCGACGCGAACACGACCGCGCGGGTGCTGCCGTCCTGCTCCAGGTGCGCCCAGACCGTCTTGAGGTCCTGGATCACCTGCGGCGAGATCGAGTTGACCGGCGCGTTGTCCAGCCACGCGATCACGACGCCGTGCTCGCGGGTCTCGAGCTTGACCGTCTCCGCGACCTGGGTCTCGTCGTACTGCGGGTAGGCGTAGAAGCCCTGGCCGGTCTTCTGGCCCAGGCGACCCTGCGCGACCAGGCGCCGCAGCGTCGGGGGCGCGTCGAAGCGGTCGCCCTCGGTCTCCGCGGCCTGCTCGAAGCGCTCGAGGATGACGTCGAGGCCCTCGACGTCGCACTTCAGCAGCGGGGGCAGGATGCCGCGCTTGGGGTCCAGGCCGGTGCCGGCGGCCATCCCGAGGTCGACGTCGCGGACGGTCGCGTCGCCGTCCTCGATCAGCAGCAGCGCCTCGCGGACCATCGCGAGGTGCGACAGCTCGACGATCCTGTCGATGTCCGGGTCGCCGTCGCCGTCGACGTTCGGGCTGCCGTCGGCCTTGTAGAAGCCGTCGCCGGTCTTCGCGCCGAGGTCGCCCTGGCCGACGAGCTCGGTCTGGCGGCTGTGGTTGAAGAACCGCGCCGACGCGGACGTGTCGCCCTCGTCGACCTCCTCGACCATCTGCTCCTGCAGGTGCAGCGACGGGTCCAGACCGAGGCTGTTCATGAGGAAGAACGGCCCCATCGGCAGCGCCTTGCCCTTGAGGCCGTCGTCGATCTTCTGGATCGAGAGGCCCTGCTCCTGCTGCGCGCGGAAGATCTCCGACATCGAGGCCGCGAGGATCCGGTTGACGGTGAAGCCCGGGCCCTCGCCGACGACGATCGGCTGCTTCTTCGTCGCCTGCGCGAACGCGAACGTCGTCGCGATCGTCTCCGGCGACGTCAGATCACCCTCCACGATCTCCAGCAGCGGCATCACCGACGCCGGGAAGAAGTAGTGCGTGCCCACGACCTTGTCCGGACGGACCGTCGCCACCGCGATGTCGGAGATCGCGATCCCCGACGTGTTGGACGCCAGGATCGCGTGGCCCGGCGTGACCGCGTCGAGCTCAGCGAAGACGGCCTGCTTGATCTCGAGCTTCTCCGGCACCGCCTCGATCACGAAGTCGACATCCCCGAACGCCTCGTACGAGAGCGTGCCGTGGATCCGGCCGATCACCGCGGCGACCTGCGCCTTGGCGTCCTCCTCCGACAACCGACCCTTCTTGACGAGCTTGCCGACCTGCTTCTCCGTCACCCCGGTCGCGACCGCGATGCCGTGATCGACGAGCTCCTGCTTGACGTCCTTGAGCACGACATCGATGCCCGCGGCAGCGATCGTCTGCGCGATCTGCCCACCCATCGTGCCTGCACCGACGACGGCGGCCTTGAAAACGAACGACATGAGGGCTGGAGCGCTCCTGAACTCGGACGGCGGACGACGCCCGGGGGCCGCCGGGAGGGGCCGGTCGCCGGGACGCACGGAGCCTACCTTGGTGATTGACCGGTCGGTCGGCCGTCGGGACGGTGCCCCGTGCGGGTGCGCGACCGTGCTCGGCGGCCTCGGCGGCACGGCCGGGGCGCCGGGTCCGGGCGGACGCCGTCCGCCCTCGCGCCGCCCCGCGGACGCGGACGCCGTCAGGCGGCGAGCTCGCGCCGGAGCGTCTCGACGGCCGTGGCGACCTCGTCGAGCGTCGGCAGGACGTCGTCGCGCAGCGTCTCGCGCTCGGCGATCCCGGCCTCGGTGATCCGGTAGAAGCGGCGCGACCGGCGCACGGGGTGCTCCCACTCGCCGACGGCCAGGCCCTCGTCCTCGAGGGTCCGCAGGAGCGGGTACATGGTGTTCGGGTTGACGGTGACGAGGCCGGCCGAGAGCTCGCGGATCCGCTCGATCAGCCGGTTGCCGTAGGCCGGCTCCTCGCCGTCGAGCAGCTGGAGGACCAGCAGCCGGACGAGACCGGCGCGGCGCAGGGCGCCCGAGAGCGGGTCGCCGGGGCCGCCTACTCGTTCACCCTGCGCGACGACGTGAAGTTCAGCAACGGCGAGATGTTCGACGGCGCCGCGGTCAAGGCGAACCTCGACCACATAGTCGAC
>NZ_JBFAPC010000183.1:0-10453 GCF_040675535.1 Patulibacter sp. NPDC049589
TTCTTTTTTTATTTTTTTTCTTTCTTTTTATCTTCCTATCTCCCGTGGCGGGCCGCCGCCCGCTCCCTCCCCTCGCACCCCGCTGACATGACCGCCGCCACCGCACTCCCACCGACACGCGTCCGCGCGACCGACCCGTCCCGGACCGTCGGCGCGGGCCGCACGGGCCCGTCGCTCCGGTCCGCGGCCGCTCGAGCACGTCGCCGGGCCCTCGCGCTCGTCGTCCTCGGGCTGCTCCTCGCCCTGTCGGCGCCCGCGGCCGCGAGCGCCCACGCGCAGCTGGTGGGCGCGGTCCCCGCGGGCGGCACGGTCGTCCGGGAGGCGCCGCAGACGGTGGAGTTCCGCTTCAGCGAGGCGGTCACGGCGACCGACGACGCCCTGCGGGTCACCGCCCCGGACGGGAAGCGCGCGGACACCGGCGCGGCGTTCCACCCCGGCGGGGTCGCCGAGCGGATCGCGGTCCGCCTGAAGGGCGGGCTGCCGCAGGGCTCCTTCACGGCGACCTACCGCGTGACCTCGGCCGACGGCCACCCGATCTCCAACGGCATCGTCTTCTCGATCGGCCGGCCGTCCGCGACGGCCACCAGCCTCTCCGGCGCGCTCGAGGGCACGCAGTCGGGGCCGATCACCCGCACCTTCTTCGGCGTCGTGCGCGCCGTCCAGTACCTGTCGATCGCCGTCGGGATCGGCGCGCTGGCGTTCCTCCTCCTGGTCCTGCGCCCGGCCGGCGCGGCGGGCCCCGAGGCGCGGCGGCGGACCCGCCGGCTCGTCGTCGCGGCGGCGGCGGCCGGCGCGGTCAGCGCCGCGCTGGGCGTCGTCCTCGAGGGTGCCGAGGGGGCCGGCGTCTCGCTCTGGTCCGGCCTGCGCCCGTCGGTGATCGGCGACGGCCTGGGCACGCGCTTCGGCACCGTCTGGGGCCTCGCGGCCGACTGCTGGATCCTCGTCGGCGTGGGGACCGCGTGGCTCCTGCGGCCGGCCCGCCGCGACGTGGCGACCGCGAGTCCGGCGGCGGCCGGGTCGGCCGATCCCACGGACGGGGGAGGAGCCCCCGCCGCGCCGGCGGACGTTCCCGGGGGCCTCGGCACCGCCGGCGAGGCCGCCCCCGGAGGCGTTCCGGACCCGCCGACCGCGACCCCGGCCGCCTCGCGCCGCCCCCGCCCCGGCACGGTCGTGCTCACCGTCGTCGTCGCTCTGGCGGCGCTCTTCCTCGTCCTGCACCCGAGCCTCGCCGGCCACGCCGCGACGCAGTCGCCGCGCGCGGTGCTGTTCGTGTCGATCACCGTGCACGTCGCGGCGATCGTCGTCTGGGTCGGCGGGGTCGTGGCGCTCCTGACCGTGGTGCCGGGCCTGCTGCGGGCAGCGCCCGAGGGCGCGCGCGGGACGCTCCTGGCCGCCGTCGCCGGCCGCTTCTCGCGGATCGCGATCTGGGCGGTCGCCGGCGTCGCCCTCTCCGGCGCGGTCCAGGGCTACGTCCTCGTCCGCACGCCCCACGCGCTGCTCGACACCGCCCACGGCCGCGCCGTCCTGATCAAGACCCTGCTGCTGATCGCGATCGCGATCGTCGCGTCCCGCAACCACCGGGTGACGGTGCCGCGGCTGCGGGCCGAGGCCGAGGTGGGTGCGGCGACGCCGGGCGCAGCCGAGGGCGCAGGGCCGACCGACGCGGGCTCGGACGCCGGCTCGGCACCGGTCACGGACGGGTCGCCGGCCGCCGACGGGCCGACGGGGACCGATGCGACGCAGCCGTCCGACGGCGCGGCCCGCGCCCTGCGCCGGCTCGTCCGCGCCGAGGCGCTGCTCCTGGTCGTCGTCTTCGCGGTCACCGGCGCGCTGTCGACGTACCAGCCGGCGATCGCGATCCCGCCCGGCCCCGCGAAGAGCACGGTCGTCGTCGGCCCGCTGCGCGCCGTGATCACGACCGCGCCGGCCCGGGTCGGCGTCAACACCGTGCGGATCGTCCTCACCGACCCCCGCACCGGCCGGCCGTTCACCGGCGCGAAGGCCGTCGAGCTCGCCGAGGAGCTGCCCGGCCGCGAGGTCGCCGCCCTGCAGCAGACCGCGACCGCGTCGCCCGCCGAGCCCGGCGTCTACACGGTCGACGGCACCCCGCTGACGATCGCCGGGCGGTGGCGCGTGTCGCTCACGGTCCGCGTCTCGGACTTCGACCAGTACGACGCCCACGTCGACGTCCGGATCCGCCCGTGACCCGCACCGCCGCTCCCGTCGCCCCCGCGTCCGGTCGCCGCTCCCCGACGGCCGGCCGCCGCTCCCCGGCACGGCGCTTCCGGCCGCGTGCCGGCGGCCCGCGCACCCACCTCCGATCGCCCCGATCCGTCCCGCTCTCCCGACCCGAAGGACCCCGCATGAGCACCCTCACACGCACCAGCACGACCGCCCTGGCGGTCGTGGCCCTGGCCCTCGGCGCCGCCGGCTGCGGCGGTGACGACGCCGGCTCGTCGAACGTCTCGGCGTCCGGCACCAGCGCCTCCGGCCAGACCGGCCACGACATGTCGTCGATGGCCTCCGGCTCCGCCCCGAGCCAGGCGCAGCAGGAGGCCAGCGCGTCGACGATGCAGATGCAGCGCATGGGCGCCGCGACCGCCGGGGACGAGAAGGTCGAGCTCGACGCCTCCGACCCGGTCACGTTCTCCGTCTACGAGGGCGACCGGCTCGTGAAGCACGCGCCGCGCGAGGGCGAGAACGCGCACCTGATGCTGACCCTGTCGGACGCCCAGAGCGGCGACCGGCTCCCCGACGCGACGATCACGCTGCGCGTCACCGACGAGGCCGGCAAGGTCGTCTCGTCCGGCCCGCAGTACCCGATGATCGGGATGGGCATGGGCATCCACTACGGCGACAACGTCACGCTGCCGAAGTCCGGCAAGTACGTCGCGCAGCTCGTCATCGGCCCGCCCCGGATCGGCCGCCACAGCGACGTCACCGACCGCTGGAACACCACCACGAAGGCCTCGATCCCGTTCACCTGGAAGGGCGCCGCCCGATGAGGACGACCCGGCGCCGGCTGCTGCTCGGCGGCCTCGCCACCGGCACGGCGGGCGTCGGGGCGGCCGTGGCGATCACGGCCGGCGGCGACGACCACACGACGGCCGCGGCGGGGCCGTTCCCGGCCCCGGCCACGCGCGAGACGCGCCAGCACGCCTGGGACGCCGTCCTGCACCGCGACGCGCACGGCAACGGCCTGCCGCCGCGGTTCCACCGGCTGGTGCTCTGCGACCTCGCCGGCGACGCCACGCCCGCGCGCGCCCGGGACGCCGAGGCGGCGCTCCGGCGGGTCGAGCACGCGGTCCCGATCGGGCCCTCGGGCGTCCTGATCGTCGTCGGCTGGGGACCGTCGTGGTTCCGTTCGATCCGGGCCGACGCCCCGATCCCGCCGCCGAAGTCCCTGAGCCCCGTCGAGGCCCCGACCCTCGACGACCCGATCGCGATCGTCCACCTGGCGTCCGACGACGAGCGGGTGCTGGACCGCGTCGAGCGGGCGCTCTTCGCGGGCGGCCCGCTGCCCGGGGCCCGAGGCCCGGTGACGCTCTCCGGCCTGCTGCGCGTGCGCTCCCGCCGCACCGGCTTCGTCGGCGCGGGGCTGCCCCGCGCCCGCCAGGAGGGGGCCGTCGGGCTGCCGACCGACCGGCCGATCGCCCGCAAGGCCCCGCTGTACATGGGCTTCCAGTCGGGCCTGCGGAAGAACCAGGCCACCGAGGACGACGTCACGATCGCCGAGGGACCCTGGGCCGGCGGCACGACGATGCACGTCTCCGCGATGGACCTGACGCTGGACACCTGGTACCACGGCGTCGACGACGCCGGCCGTGTCCGCCGGATGTTCGCCGCCGACCGCACCCCCGCGGACGTGGCGAAGCACCCGACCGGCCTGCCCAACCCGTCGCAGGACCTGGCCGCGGTCTCCCGGAAGCACGGCGTCGTCGGCCACGCGCAGGCGATGGCGTCGGTCCGCCGGAACGGCCGCCCGCGGATCATCCGCCGCGACTTCGACAGCCGCGACGGCGACGCCGCCCAGGTCCACTTCGTCGCCCTCCAGCGCTCGATCGCCGACTTCGAGGAGACCCGCAAGGCGATGAACGCCGCGAAGGCGATCGACGAGCAGGCCGGCGTCGGCGCCCAGATCAACAACGGCATCAACGAATGGATCACCGTGACCGCGCGCGGCAACTACCTCGTGCCCCGGCGTGCCGACCGCGTCTGCCCGGGGCTCGCGGGGAGGACGGCGTGATGCGGCACCGTCCACCGACACCGACACCGACACCGACACCCGCCCCTCGGACGGCCTCGGCCGTCGACCCGCCGGGCCGGCGCGGAGACGTCGTCCGCCGGGCGGCGGGCCGCCGGCGCTCCGCCCTGCGGGTGGTCGCCCTCGCGCTGCTGACCCTCGCCCTGCTGCCGGCCGCCGCCGGCGCGCACGGCGGGATCCTCCTGGCCAGCACGACCGCCGGCCCGTACCGCACCCAGGTGACGGCGGCCCCGCTCGTCGAGCGCGGCAAGCAGCCGGCGATCGACGTCACCGTCTACCTGAGCACGGTGGACTCGAACACCCCGATCGGCGACGCGACCGTCCGCACGACCGTCGTGGCGGACGGCCGGACGCTCCACCCGAGCGTCCGTCAGATCGCCGGCGGCTACGAGGCCGTCGTCCCGGTCGAGAACGCCTTCACCGTCGGCAAGCAGCGGATCGACGTGCAGATCAGCGGGCCTCGCGGCACCGGCCGCGTCACGATCGACCCGACCGACGCCGACGGGGGCGGCCCGCCCGTCGCCCTGCTCGCCGGCACGGTCGTGGTGGTCCTGCTGCTGGGATTCCTCGTCGTGCGGGTGCGGCGCGGGCGCGGGCCCGGCGGGGCACGAGGAGGTCGCGAGAACCGGTGGGAGGACGACGTCTGGGACGACGACGAGATCGCGCCGCGCGTCGACGCGCCGGCCGGGGACGCTCGGCGCGACGTCGACGTCGTGGGCGACCGCGGTCCGTAGTCCTGCGCGGCGGAGTCGCGCGCCGGACGGGCCCTGCACGGCGCGGGCCTCCGGGCGGGCGGACCCTGCGCGGGGCGGGGCCGGCGGGAAGGTCGCGCCGCCGCCCCGGGGCCGGCGGGAAGGCCGCGCCCCGTCAGGAGGACCGGCTCAGGCCAGCAGCTCGAGGACCCGCGCGGCCCACGCCTCGGGGACCTCGATGTGCGGGCAGTGCCCGACGCCGTCCAGCTCGACCACGCGCGCCTGCGGCAGCGCGCCGCGGACGCTCGCGAGGACGTGGGCGCCGGAGACGGGGTCCGCCATGCCCCAGACCAGCCCCGCGATCGGGGCGTCCGCGTCGAGGACGCCCTCCCAGCGGTCCGACCGGCGGGCGCGCTCGCCGATGTAGCCGAGGACCCGCCGCTGGAGCCCGAGCCCGCCGTCGTGCGTCAGCGCCGCGTAGTGCTGGGCCGCCGCGTCCTCCGAGAGCGGGTGCTCGGGACCGAACGCCGGCGCCCAGGCCGCGCGGAACCGCGGCTCGGTGATCACGTGGGCGAGCAGGTCGCCGAGGACCGGCGTCTTCAGCACGCGCTGGAACGGCCGCGGCCGGTAGACCTCGTGGTGGAGCCCGGCGTTGCCGAGGACCACGGCGTCGACCTGCACCGCGAGCCGGCCCTCCCGGGACCGCGCGAGCAGCTCCTGCGTGACGATCGCGCCGTAGTCGTAGGCGACGATGCTCGTGCGCTCCACGCCGTGGTGCGCCCAGAGGGCCTCGACGACGTCGGCCTGCAGGTCGATGCCGATCGCTCCCGTGCGGGGCTTGGCGCTGGCGCCGAAGCCGACGAAGTCCGGGGCGAGCACGCGGTGGCGCCCGGCGAGGTCGTCGAGCACGCCGCCCCACTCCAGCGAGCTGGCGGGGTAGCCGTGCAGGAGCGTCAGGTCCGGCCCCGCGCCGGCGTCGACGGCGAAGACACGGCGCCCGGCGAGCTCCGTCGTCGTCCCGCGCTGCCACCACTGCCGCGGGGTGATGGTCATCGGGTCACCTCGCCGAAGAGGAGGGGCAGGATCCGGGGCAACAGGGTGGCGCCGGGTGCGCCGTCGGCGGTGCGCTCCATCGTCAGGCCGTTGGTCATCGCAATGGCGGCCACCGCGAGGTCCTCCGCCGGGAGGGGCAGCTGGCGGCCCTCCCGCGCGGCGAGGTCGTCGATCGCGCGGGCGATCTCGGCCCGCAGCGGCGCCCGGTGCTCCTCGAGGCGCTCGCGCAGCGCGGCGTCCCGCAGGGCGTGCGTCCAGAACTCGATCAGGAGGACGATCCACGCGGGGTCGGCATCGTGCGCCTCGGCGAGACCGCGGCCGACGGTGCGGGCGTCCTCGGCCTCGGCGGCCAACCGGGCCCGGGTCGCGGACCGCTGCTCGAGGATCGCGAAGAACAGCTCGTCCTTGCCCGCGAAGTTCGAGTACACCGCGCCCTTCGAGAACCCGGCCGCGGCGGCGACCTGGTCGACCGACGTCGCGGCGAAGCCCTGGTCGGCGAAGACCGTGGCGGCGGCCTCGAGGATCCCGGCCCGGACGTCCGCCCGGGGCGTCCGGCGCGTCCGGGGTGCGATCTGCTCCTGGTTCATGACCGGAACGTAGCACTCAGTACCATTGGTATTCAATACCAGCGGTACTCGAATCCGGGCTCACGGAGCGCCGTGAGTGCGCCGTTCTTCCTGCTCAGGCACGGTTTTCGGCTCGATCTCCGGGGCACGGGGTGAAATTTCGGGATTATGTTGCCTCCGAGGGGTCCGATCGGCTACGTTCGCGCTCATGACCCACATCCGGCGCGCCTGGAGCCTGCTCGTGCTCCGTCGTCAACGAGCAGTCGGACCGCCGAAGCCCGGCCAGGCGCCGAGCACCCCGCTCCGGCGCCCGCCGGCCGTGCCGACGTCGTTGAAGCGGTAGCCGCGGCCGGCCCCGCCGGTCATCGCCCTGCCGGGCCGAGCCGGCGCCGGACGGCCGCGATCGACGCGTCCGTGCTCGTGTGCCGGATCGCGTGCCAGCCGCAGGCCTGCGCCGCGGCGACGTTCTCGGCCCGGTCGTCCAGGAACACGATCTCGTCGGGCCGCACGTCCAGGAGCCGCTCGGTCAGGCGGTAGATCGCCGGGTCGGGCTTCGCCAGGCCGACCTCGTGCGAGTAGACCAGCACGTCGAAGAGGTCCGAGAGGCCGTACCGCCGCTCCTCCTCGCGGCGCGCCCCGTCGGCCGAGTTGCTGAGCGCCGCCGTCGCGACGGCCGGGCGCAGCCCGAGCACGAAGTCGCGCAGCTCGACGTCGAGGACGCCGCAGTAGCCGTCCCACATGTCGGCCAGCATGGCCTCGGTGCGCGCGTCCGACAGCCCGAGGGCTTGCGCGAACCACGCCCGCAGGCCGGCCTCCGTGATCGACCCGTCGTCGTACGCCGCGATCGTCCCGGCGTCCGCGCCGGCCATCAGGGCGCCGCGCCCGTGACCGGTCGCGTCCTCCCACCGGCCCATCCACGCCTGCTGCCAGCGGTCGTCGTCGACCACCTCCAGCACGCCGCCGAGATCGAGCACCACCGCGCGCACCGCCACCCGGCCGACCCTATCCCGCGCCCGTCCCGGCGGCGCCGGAGTGGGCGGCGGGTGGCAGCGGTGCGGTCGTCGGCGGGCGGGCGGGGCGTCCTGCGGACGAGCGGCCTCCGGGGCGGGCGGGGCGTCCTGCGGACGAGCGATCGTCGCGGGATGTCGTCCGAACCCGCCGCGGCGCACGACCTCGCCGGATTCCCGGGCCTGCGGCTGCCGCTCCCGACCGGCGGGCTGGAGCTCCGGCGGTGGGAGGCCCGGGACGTCGACGCGCTGGTCGCGATCCGCGACGGGGACCCCGAGATGATCCGCTGGACGCCCGTCCCGCAGCCGTACACGGCCGACGAGGCCCGGGCGACGCTCGCGAAGTGGGACGGGCGCTGGGACGCCGGCACCGGGGCCGCGCTAGCGATGGTCGCCGGCCCCGAGGGCGAGGTCGTCGGCGAGATCGACTTGGTCGTGCGCAGCTGGGTCGACCGGACGGCGGAGATCGCGTACTCCGTTGCCGCGCCTGCCCGGGGCCGCGGGTTCGCGACCCGGGCGCTCGAGGTGGTGCGGGATGCGGCCGTCGGGCTCGGGTTCCGGCGCCTGGTCCTCCAGGTGGAGCCGGGGAACCACGCCTCGTGGCGGCTGGCGACGCGCTGCGGGTTCCGGCTCGAGGGGATCCAGCGGGCGGCCGCGATGCATCAGGGTCGCCCGGTCGACCTCGCGATCCTGGCGTACGTCGTGATGCCGGATGCGGGGACGTCCTCAGGGCCGTAGGCGGTCGTGCCGGTGGTCGGCCGCGTCCGGCGGGTGTCGCGCCGCGCTCGCGGGCCGGATGCGGCGACTCGGCCGCGGCACGGGCCGGTCGAGACCCGCAGGTCCCGGCGGCGTGTCCGCGGTCCGGCCGAGGTCGGCCCGTCGCCGCCGCGCGTACAGGCCCCGAGCACCCGCGCGGCGACGACCGTCAGGCCCGCCAGCGCCGGCAGCGACAGGGCGCCCGCCCACTGGACGGCGTTCGCGGGCGACGTCAACAGGCCCGCGGGGATCCCGCCGTCCCAGCCGCGGCTGATCATCGCCAGCTGGACCCGCTCGCCGCGCTCGAAGCAGCGCACGAGCAGCGTGCCGGCGGACCGGATCACCGCGCGGGCCTGCCAGAGGAACCGGGGGTCGTCGCCGCGCGCGATCCGGGCGGTCCGCATCCGGCCGAGCTCGGCGAGGACGACCTCGACGTAGCGGATCGTGAAGCCGGCGATGGCGGTCATCACGCGCGGGGCGTGCAGCCGCTCGGCCCCGGCGAGGATCGCCGCCGGGGGCGTGCAGGCCGCCAGGACGGCGGTGCCGAGCAGCACCAGCGACGCCTTGGCGACGATCCCGAACGCGAGCCACAGCCCGTCGACCGCCAGCGGGATCCCGGCGATGTGGACCCGATCGCCGGTCGCGACGAACGGCAGGACGATCACGAAGAAGACGAACGGCACCTCGATCACCAGCCGGCGCAGCAGGTCCCCGGGCGGGATCTGCGCGACCGTGGCGGCCGCGAGGACGAGCACGAGGTGCAGCCCGAACGCCCACGCGGCGTGGGTCGGCGTCAGCGCGACGGCGACCGCGAACACGCCGAGCGCCGCGACCTTCGTCTGCGGCGGCAGGCGGTGCAGCGGCGTGTCGAGGCCGAGCAGCTCCTCGTTGCCGCCGTGCGCGGCGCCGCTCACGGGCGCTCGGGGGTCACGGGCATCGGCGGGGACGGTAGCGCTCGGGGGCGGCGTCGGACGGCCCGCTCGCCGTTCGAGGGGGTCGGTCGATCGTCGGCCGTGCGGTGTCCGGCATCGTCCGCGGCACCCGGGCGGGCCGTCGGATCGGTGACCGATGGGCGCGGCCGCGGTCGGGGAGCCCCGGGGGTCCGTCCCGTGGCGCGTGGCCGCGGGTCAGACGACGACCGGCTGGTCGCCCGGCGTCTGCCGCAGCGGCGGGGTACCGCGCAGGCGGAGCGAGACGATCAGGGCGAGCACCAGCAGGACGGCGCCGACGAGGACGACCTCGTTCCAGCCGCCGGAGTCCCACGCGACGCCGCCGAGCGGGCCGGCCACCGACGAGCCCAGGTAGTAGGCCAGCAGGTAGAGCGCCGACGCCTGCGCGGGGGCGTGCTCGGCGCGGCGGCCGACCCAGCTGGACGCGACCGAGTGGCCGGCGAAGAAGCCGATCGTCAGGACGGCGATGCCGAGGATCACGAGCGGCAGCGGGTGCAGCAGGGTGAGCGCCAGGCCGGCGGCGGCGATCAGGACGCCGACGGGCAGGACGGCGCGGCGGCCGATCCGGTCCGCCATCCGGCCGGCGACGGCCGAGCTCAGGGACCCGAGCGGGTAGACGAGGAAGACGGCGGCGATCGCGGTCTGACCCAGGTGGTACGGCGCCTCCTCGAGCCGGAAGCTCAGCCCGTTGAAGACCGCGACGAACGTGCCCATCAGGAGCGCCGCCATCGCGTCGAGCCGCAGCTGGCCGGGGTCGCGCAGGTGCGCGCGGAGGCTCGCGAGCGTGGCGCGCGGCGCGAACGCCTTGGGCGTGAAGTGCCGCGACGCGGGCGCGAGGCGCAGGAAGACCGCCGTGCACGCGAGGCTGATCAGGCCGACCGCCAGGAGCGACACGCGCCAGCCGCCGACGTCCGCGAAGACGCCGCCGACCAGGCGCCCGGCCATCCCGCCGATCGCGTTGCCGCCGATGTAGAGGCCGATCGAGCTGCCGAGCGACTCGGGGTGGACCTCCTCGACGAGGTACGCCATCGCGACGGCCGGCAGCCCGGCGAGCGCGATCCCCTGCAGCATCCTCGATCTCGAAGCAGCGCGGGGCCGAGATGTCCTCGAGGTTGATGCCGCCGAAGGTCGGGGCGACCGCCTTGCAGATCGCGATGATCTCGTC
>NZ_JBFAPC010000184.1:0-10122 GCF_040675535.1 Patulibacter sp. NPDC049589
GTGCACCCGCCGGGGCACGACCGCCGAGATCCCGGTACGCGCGCGTCGCGCCGCTGCGCCCCTGACGCCCCGCCGGCCGCTCACGCGTCACCGCCCGCCAGCCGCGCCGGAACGGTCGCCGACAGCGCGACGCCGCCGCCGGACTCCGACTCGATCTCCAGCGTGCCGTCGAGGCCCGCGACCCGCTCGCGCATCGCGATCAGGCCGTAGCCGCCGGTCGTCCCGGCGTCGGCCGGGCCGCGCGCGGCGGCCTCCCGTGCGCAGGCGGCCGGGTCGAAGCCGACGCCGTCGTCGCGCACGTCCAGGGTCACCTGGTCGCCCATGTACGACAGCGTCAGGCCGACGCGGCCGGCGGACGCGTGGCGGGCGACGTTCGCCAGCGCCTCCTGGGCGGTCCGCAGGAGGGTCACCTCGTACTCGGGCCGCAGCGGACGCGCGTCGCCGGTCGTCGTGACCTCGACCGGGACCGCGTGCCGGGCGGACCACTCGCGGGCGACGTCGGCGACGGCGTCGGGCAGGCGCGCGTCCTCGAGCGGCTCGGGGCGCAGGGCGTGGACGGACCGCCGGGCCTCGACGAGCCCTTCGCGCGCCATCGCCGCGGCGTTGTGGTGGTGGCGTCGCCAGTCGCCGCCCCGGTCGGCCGCCTGCTCCGCGGCCTCCAGCTGGGTGACGATCCCGACGAGCCCCTGGGCGAGCGTGTCGTGGATCTCGCGCGCCATCCGGCCGCGCTCCTCCTCGACGCCGGCCGCCCGGGCCTGCTCGACGAGCCGCTCGTGCAGGGCGGCGTTCTCGGCCGTCGTGCGCTCGAGCTCGCGGTGCGCGACGGTCAGGTCGTCGAGGGCCTCGCGGCGGTGCTCGTCCTGCTCGTGGGCGTTCCACGAGAACCAGATGACGGTGCCCGCCACGGCGGTGTTGAGGATCGCGAGCACGACCCAGACGACGAACGAGCCGACCGAGTCCCCGGCGGTGCCGCCGGTCTGCGACCAGGCGGAGATCGCGGCGACCGGCGCGACGGCCAGCAGGTAGCGCGGCCGGCGCGCCGCGCGGGCGACGAACAGGTAGCCCGTCCACGAGAAGAACCCGTAGAGCGGCGAGAGCGCGACGAGCGCCGCCATCAGCACGATCAGGACGACGAAGAACGCGGTGCCCCAGGCCCCGCCCTCCTCGAACCGCGCCGCCGGCAGCCCGCGCCCGAGCAGCAGCCAGCAGGCGGTGACCGCGCTCAGGCCGAGCTCGGCGGCGAGCCGTCGGTCGCTCGGATCGTCCGTGGCGGCGGCCAGCACCGTGGAGACGAGCAGCAGCGACAGCGAGAACAGCAGCGCGAGCGGGAGCGCGTTGAGGCCCGGCTCCTGGAACCGCCGGAGCTCGTCGAGCCGCGTGTCGGTCTGGTCGCGCTGCATGGGGATCCTCGCGCCGACCCTACTGCCAGCGGAAGCGCCGGGTGGCCAGGACGGCGGCGCCGACGCCCCAGGCGGCGATCACCGCGAGCGCCCCGAGCGACGGCCACGAGCCGCCGGTGGTGACGTCCTGCAGGGCCCCGACCGCGGCGCCGACGGGCGTCGCGTCGCTGACGTGGCGCAGCCCGTCGGACATCGTGGCGCGGGGGATCCACAGGCCGCCGAAGAACATCATCGGGAAGAACGTCATGGCGCCCAGCGCGTTGGCCGCGCGGACCGTCGGGGCGATCGCGGTCAGCAGCACGCCGATGCTCAGGAGGGTCGCGCCGGTGAGCACGAGGATCAGGACGAAGCCGAGGAACGGGTCCGGCAGCCGGACGCCGAACGCGATCCGGCCGACGATCACGACGCTGCACAGGGACACGAGCCCGACCACGCCGTGGATCACCAGCTGGGCGACGAGCAGCCGGACCGGCCGGACGGGTGTCGTGCCCAGCCGCCGCAGGACGCCGCGCTCGCGGTCGGACGCGAGGCTCGGGGGCAGCGCGTTGAGCGCGAGCATCCCGAGGGCGAAGACCGCGAGCGTCGGGACGTAGGTGTCGATCACCCGCAGGCCGCCGAGGTCGGCCTCGTGCTGGTCGCCGGCGGCCAGGCCGATGGCGACGAGGATGATCAGCGGCAGCGCGAGCGCCCAGGCGAGCGTCATCGGCTCGCGGAGGAACAGGCGCGCTTGGGTGCGCAGCAGCAGGGAGCGCGGCCGGCCCGCGGAGGAGCGGGGGCGGGGCGCGAGGACGTGGGGGGTGGGGGCGGCGGTGGCCATGGGGGACTCCTGTGGTCGGGGTGTTCGGGTGGCGTGGGCGCGGCGAGGACGGTCGGCGCGCGGATGCGGCCGGCCACGGCGCGGGCGGGCGTGCGCCGGCGGTCGTCGCGCCTCAGCGCGCGATCGGGAACGGGAACGGCCAGGGGGCCGGGGCGTCGGCGGACGGCGTGGTCAGCGCGACGAACGCGTCCTCCAGCGAGGTGCGGGGCCCGGCGTCGGGGACCGCGGCGATCAGCCCGGCGGGCGTGTCGATCGCGGCGACGCGGCCCTCGTGGATCACGGCCACGCGGTCGCAGAGCCGCTCGGCCTCCTCCATCACGTGCGTGACGAGGACGACGGTGACGCCCATCTCGCGGATCTCGCGCACCAGCGCCCACGTCTCGCGCCGGGCGTGGGGATCGAGCCCGGTCGTCAACTCGTCGAGGATCGCGACGCGCGGCCGGCCGACGAGGGCCAGCGCGATCGACAGCCGCTGCCGCTGACCGCCGGAGAGGTCGCGGAAGCGGGTGTCCGCCTTGTCGGCCAGGCCGAGCCCGGCGAGCACCGCCCGCGGGTCGGCCGGCTCGTCGTGGAACGACGCGAAGAGGTCGACGGCCTCGCTGGCCCGCAGCTTGTCGGGCAGCTGCGCGTCCTGTAGCTGGACGCCCACGATCCGCCGGACGGGCCCGGGCTCGCGCACCGGGTCGTGACCCGCGATCCGGACCCTCCCGCCGTCGGGGACCCGCAGGCCCGCCAGACACTCGACGGTCGTCGTCTTCCCGGCGCCGTTGCGGCCGAGGATCCCGAAGATCTCGCCCTCCTCGACGGCGAGGCTCACGTCCTCGACCGCCACGGTCGCGCCGTAGCGCTTGTGCAGGTGCTCCACCTCGATGATCGCCATGCGTCCGGTCCTCCCGGGGTCGTCGGTGCGGCGTGTCATCCACCCTGGACCCGCGGCGCTGTTCCCACATCGGCCGGCCGGGTGGCGTTGCGCGCAGGGGGGATGAGCCGCGCATCAGCCGATCGGTTGATGCGGCCGGTGCGGCGCGCCACCCCGCCGACGGGACCGACCGACCGGATCGATCGATCGACCACCGACCATCGACCACCGACCGGACCGACCACCGACCACCGACCGGACCGACCACCGACCGCGCGGCCGCCCGGCCGGGTCCGCGGGATCCCGTCGCGGCCCGCGACGTCCGGCCCGGGATGCGAGGAGCGTCCGTGCGGATCGCCGCGATCGCTGACCTCCGCGGGCACCTGCCGGACACGCCGGAGTGCGACGTCCTCGTCGTCGCCGGCGACCTCGTGCCGTTCGGCCTGCGGGATCCGGCGGAGCAGGGGCGTGGCTCGACACGACGTTCCGGGCCTGGCTCGCGTCCCGGCCCGCGGCCCACGTCGTCGGGATCGCCGGCAACCACGACTTCGTCTTCGAGCGGGCGCCGGCCGCGGTGCCCGGCCTGCCGTGGACGTCCCTGCAGGACGGGCCCCGCCGCGTCCTCAGCGCCGGCGGTGCTCGAGGTCGTCGCCGCGGGCGATCAGGAGCTCGCGCACGAGCTGCGGGGAGAACAGGCCGTGGTCGACGACGCCCGGCGTGGCGTCCAGGCGCGCGGCGACCGCGGCCGGATCGGACAGGTCCTCCTCGATGTCGGCCAGCACCCCGCCGTCGGCGGTGGGCGGCGCGTCGCGCAGCACCGCGCCGGGCAGCCGCGAGAGCGTCGAGGCCAGCGCGAAAGGCTGGAGCTCGAGCGGGACGGCGCGCGTCAGCCGGTCGACGAGCTTCGACGAGTCGACCGCGCAGACGAAGCGGTCCGCGGCGGCGATCAGGATCCGCTCGCGGGTGTGGGCCCCGCCGCCGCCCTTGATCGCCCAGCCGTCGGGATCGACCTCGTCGGCCCCGTCGATCGCCAGGTCGTAGCGGTCGGTGGAGGCGTCGTCCACGAGCGAGAGCCCGACGGTCGTCGCCACCGTGGCCGTCGCGAGCGAGGCCACGGCGAACCGCGCCCGCGAGCGGTCGGCGCCGAGCGCGCGCGCCACGAGCGCGACGGTCGAGCCGGATCCGAGCGCGACGACCATGTCGTCGTGCACGAGCGTCGCGGCGGCGCGGGCGACGGCGAGCTTCTCCTGGTCCCCGGCGGTGGTCACGCCCGGAGCGTAGAGGCCCGGCCGGGCGGGGCCGTGAGGGTCGGGGTTCGGCCGGCCCGGCACCGGGCCGTGGCCGCCCGCGGCACCCCGGGAAGACGCGGTGCCGGCGGCCCGCTGGGAACCGCCGGCACGAATCTCGGCCGAGCAGCGCCCGGCGTCGGCGGCCCCTTGGCGTGCGGACCCCACCTCGCGGTGCCTCATGGGTCCGACGCGGGGACGCGCGTCACGTGGCGTGCCCGATCCCCCGATCGGGACACCCCACGGGGTAACGACGATACCCGGACCGGCGGGTCCTCGTGTCGGGCGTTGGACGGACGTCCGGCGGACGGGACGCTCGGGCGCCCTCGGGGCGGCGCGGACCGGGCCGGTCGGCGGGGTCGTCGCGCCCGACGACGGCCGATCCGCCCCCCGGGTGCGTACCGTCGGCGCATGCGCACCCCGGAACGGACGGTCCTGCAGCTCTCCGACCCGCATCTCGTGGCCGAGGAGTCGGGCGCCGACGTCCGGCTCGCCCTCGCGCTCCAGACCGTGCGGCTCTCGGGCCTGCGGCCGGACGCGATCCTCCTCACCGGCGACCTCAGCGACGACGGCAGCCCCGAGTCCTACGTGCGGATCCGCGCGGCGGTCGACCCCCTCGCCGCCGAGCTCGGCGCGCCGGTCATCGCCATCCCGGGCAACCACGACCTCGGCGACGCGTTCCGCGACGGCATCCTCGACGGCGAGCCGCTCCACCGCGCCGTGACGGTCGACGGGCTGCGGATCGTCGGGCTCGACACGACCGTGCCGGGGCGCCCGCACGGCGAGCTGGGCGCCGGCCAGCTGGAGTGGCTCGACGACGTGCTCGCGGAGCCCGCCAAGCACGGCACGCTGCTGGCGCTGCACCACCCGCCGATCCCGACGGCGCACCCGATGCTCGGGCGCATCGGGCTGCGCGACCCCGACCGCCTGGCCCGCGTCGTCAAGGGCAAGGACGTGCGGATGATGGTCTGCGGCCACGCCCACGCCGTCGCCGCGGGCACCCTGGCGGGGATCCCCGTGTGGTCCGCCCCGGCGCTCGGGGTGACGAGCGACCCGCTGCCGCCGGTCGGCCAGATGCGCGCGTGGGACGACATCGGCGGCCTCACCCGGATCGACCTGGTGGGCGACGACACCATCGCGACGCTCGTCCCGCTCTCGTCCGCCCCGACCGCGGTCTACGACGTGGCGCTCGCCGAGCGCCTGGCCTGGCTCGACGACCTGGAGGCGCAGGACCGGCGGTAGCCGCGGGGCCGCCGTGCCGGTGCTCCGCCGTCAGCGGCCGATCCGGTCCCGGTCCCGGGCTTCGGCCCCGGCCGACCGGCGGCGACGGCCGCGGACGGGCGGGCCCGACCCGGTGATCGCGCACCGGCGATGATCCGGCCATGAACGCCGTGGTCCAGGCCGGTCTCGTGCTGCTCGCCGTCGGCGCGCTCTCCGGCTGGGTCGTGATGCTGCGCGTCGCGTTCCCCGACGTCCTGGAGAAGGCGGGCGTCACGAGCCCCCGGCGGCTGCTGCAGGCCCACATCGACTTCATCGTCATGGGGGTCATCCTGATCGCCGTCGGGACCGCCCTGCCGGACCTCGCGACCTGGAACCGGGTCCTCCTGATCGCCGGCACGATCGTCAACCCTGCGCTGTTCCTGCCGCTGGCCTGGCGCGAGTCGATCGCGGAGACGCTCCCGTACCGCGTCGTGACCGTCCTCTCGTTCTCGGCGATGAGCGTCGCTACCGTCGGCGCGGCCGTGGCGGGCCTGCAGGCCTGAGGCGAGGTCGACTCGAAACCCGATCGGGAAGTCGGCTTTCCGGCCGTCGCCGCGCCGTCTCCTCCGCTAGAGTCCGCCGCCGATGCGGTCGACCCTCCACATCACGCGGTTCTGTGCGGCGCTCGCCGTGCTCGCCGCGCTGGGGCTCGCCGTCGTCGAATCACCGCACGTCGCGCTGCTCCTCGGCCCGGCGCTGCTGCTCCTCCTGATCCTCGCCGTCGGGGTGTTCCCGGGCGAGGAGGCGATCGCCCGGGCCCGCGCCCGTCGCGCACGAGCCCGCCGCTCCCGGGCCCCGGGTCGCGTCGCCGCTCCCGTCCTGCCGGACGTCCTGCGCCCCGCCGGGGCGAAGCTCGCGTTCGCGCTGGCCATGCGACCGCCACCAGCGGTCGCGCTGGTCTGACGGGAGCGCCAGGTCCGATGACGGGCCGGGCCCTGCCCGTGCTCGCGGCGGTGGGCGGTCCTCCGAGGACCGTCGCGCCCGCCCTGCCCCGCTGCATCCGCGCGGTCCGCTGACGGACCCGCGCGGACGCGCGGCCCGACATCGACCCATGAGGAGGGCGCATGCGCGCCTACCGTTCCCGTCCGCCGCGCGCGGACCGCGGACCGGACCCGGGAGCACCATCCGTGGTGGCCCGGTCCGGCCCGTGGCCCCGCGCCGCGGACCGGCCTCGCCGCAGCCCCGGACGCCTGTCCGCGGTCGCGGCGCTGGCCACCCTGACCGTGCTCGGCACGGGCTCCGCGGCGCACGCCGCGGCCCCGCCGCCGTGCAACGGGGTCCCCCAGATCACCGACGTCCGCGGCGACGGACACCACCCCAACGCCGACGTCACCGCGGCCTGGTTCTCCGAGTCCGCGGGCCGGCTGCAGGCCGTCGTTCAGATGGACGTGGCGGACTGGAAGCCGGCGCACGAGGACTCGGTCTCGGCGGGCGCCGCGCTGATCTTCGGCGCGGGCGGCGCGCAGCGCTACGTCCGCGTCCAGACGTTCCAGAACGACACCCAGCAGTACGACTACGGCGTCTGGACGCGCGCCGGCGGCTTCCAGTCGCAGGGCGCGACGACCGGGACGGTGATCGGCGACACCGGCGGCACCGTGACGATCGACGTGCCGGCGGCGAGCGGCGCGACCGCGGGCGTCACGCTCGGCGGGCCGTACGTGCTGACGTACGACGGCGGCTCCGGCACCGACCTGCACTGGGTCGACCGCGCGCCGGGCGGCGTCTCGCCCGACACGACGGAGACCGGCGCCGACTACGTCGTCGGCTCGTGCGGTGCCGTCGCGGCCCCCGGGCCCGGCGGCACCCCGACGATCCCCGGCGGACCGGCCGCACCGGCCGCCACGACGACGTCGGTGGCGATCACCGCCCGGCGCCTGCTGGTCGGCGGCGGCACGGTGAAGGTCACCGGCAAGGCCTCCCCGGGCCGCGCCGGCGTGCCGGTGCTCGTCACGACGACGGGCACGAGGACCCGCACGACGACGACCACCACCCGCGCGAGCGGCGCCTGGTCGGTCCGCGTCCCGATCGCCGAGACGAGCACCGTCAAGGCGACCGTCGAGGGCGTCGGATCGCAGACCAAGACGATCGACGTCCGCTCGACCGTCCGGATCCTGAAGGTCGCCCGCAGGGCCGGCCGCCGGTACGTCGTTACCGGCCGCGTCTCCCCGAGCCTCCCGGGCCGGGTCCTGCTGCTGCGCACCGACGCGGTGCGCCCCACGAAGACCGTGAAGGCCCGCAGCGGCCGCTTCACGGTCGCCCTCACCTCCCCGAAGCGCGGCGGCCGGTACCAGGCCGTCTTCATCCCGACCGGCGAGCGCGCCGAGCGGTCCACCTCGAACACGAAGCGCATCCGATGACCACCAAGAACACCATCCGCACCGCCGCCCTCGTGGGCGTCGTCTCCGCGCTCGCCGTCCCCGCCGTCGCCGCCGCCCACCCGTCGGTCTACTCGACCGTCGCGAAGGTGGCCGTCACGCCCGCCACGTCGCCCCCGACGTTCACCGACCAGACGCGGTACGTCGTCCCGAACGACGGCGTCGTCTTTGCGCTGCGCGAGACCAACGGCAACAGCGCGACGAGCTCCGACGTCTGGCGCCGCCGCGGCGTGATCAGCTACGCGAAGGCGGCCGGACGCACCGGCGCGGCCATCGTCAACAGCGATGCCGCGGAGAGCGGCGCGCAGCCGCACGCGACCTGCCACGTCCCGTCGCTCGAGACCGACTCGGCGATCCTCTCGTGGCAGAACGACCCGTTCTACGCGTACGTGCCGTTCCAGCGCGGCAACTCCGGCCCGGGCCTGAAGGACGACCCGGCGAAGTGGATCCCGGTCGTCAAGAGCCTCACCGGCGTCGACCTGAACGCGATCCCCGACACCGACGCGGCCCGCCAGGCCGCGTGTGAGACGACCCTCGGCGGCGTGTACTCGAAGGCGGACGAGACGCAGAGCACCGTCGCGTCGCTCAGCTCCGCGCTGATCAGCGACACCCAGAAGGCGACCGCGGCCCCGCTGCAGACGCAGATCGCGACGTTCCAGGACACCCTCGCGGCCGCCCAGGCCAAGCAGGCGGCCACGGACGCGCAGCTCGCGGCGGCCACCGCGCAGCTCGCGCAGGGAGGGTCGGGCAAGCCGCTCGCGGCGAAGCTGACGAAGACGAGCTTCACGCCGACGCAGATCGCGTCGTCGGGCGTCCCGGTCGCCGTCACCGGTCCGGCCGGCCAGGTCGTTCGCGTCCGCGCGACGGTCTCCGCCGCGCAGGCGAAGAAGCACCGACTGAGCTCGACGATCCTCGGCTCCAAGAGCGGCACCGTCGGCAAGGACGGCACCGCGTCGATCACGGTCAAGCCCTCCGCGGCGCAGGGCAAGAGGCTCAAGGCCGTCACCAAGGGCTCCGTCCCGGTGACGCTCGAGCTCGTCGTCGGCGTCCACCGGGCCCTCGACGCCGGGATCAACCTGGTCGACACCGCCGACGTCTACAGCCAGGGCGAGTCCGAGGAGATCGTCGGGCAGGCTCTGCTCGGCCGCCGCGACGAGGTGTTCCTGGCCACCAAGTTCCACGGCCAGATCGGTGAGAACCCGAACCACTTCGGCAACTCCCGGCGATGGATCATCCGTGCGGTGGAGAACAGCCTGCGCCGGCTGCAGACCGACCACATCGACCTCTACCAGGTGCACCGGCCGGAGCCGGACACCGACTTCGACGAGACCCTCGGCGCCCTGTCCGACCTGGTCCACCAGGGCAAGATCCGCTACATCGGCACCTCGACGTTCCCGCCGTCGGCGATCGTGGAAGGCCAGTGGATCGCCGAGAAGCGCGGGCGCGAACGGGTCGTCGCCGAGCAGCCGCCGTACTCGATCCTGGCCCGTGGCGTCGAGACCGAAGTCCTGCCGGTCGCCCAGAAGTACGGCCTCGCGGTCATCCCGTGGAGCCCGCTCGCCGGCGGCTGGCTGACCGGGAAGTTCCGCAAGGGCGGTGGCCAGCCGCCGTCCAGCCGGGCCGGCCGCCAGCCCGGACGCTTCGAGATCGACGCACCGGAGAACGCCGCGAAGCTCGACGCTGTCGAGGCGCTCGCCAACCTGGCCGAGCAGGCCGGACTCCCACTGGTCCACCTCGCGCTGGCGTTCGTCCTGGCCCACCCGGCGGTCACCGCGCCGATCATCGGCCCGCGCACCTACGAGCAGTTGGAGAGTCAACTGGGCGCCGCCGAGGTCCGGCTGACCACCGACGTGCTCGCCGAGATCGACAAGATCGTGCCGCCGGGCGTCACGCTCTCCGACCGGGACCGGGGGTACCAGCGGTGAGCCCGACATTCCTCTGGTACCTCCCGAACACCGTCGAGCCGGGCCACCGCGGCGACGACACCGTGGACGGGTACGGCACCCTCGACCACAGCGTCGACCTGGCCCGGACCGCCGAGCAGCACGGCTGGGCCGGCGCGCTGATCGGCACCGGCTGGGGCCGGCCGGACACCTTCACGGTGGCCACCGCGATCGCCGCCCGG
>NZ_JBFAPC010000185.1:0-10079 GCF_040675535.1 Patulibacter sp. NPDC049589
CGGACAACTGGATCCCCGGCCAGGAGGAGTACGCCAAGGGCTGGATCTCCTGCTTCCACGACTACCAGTCGCTCGGGCCGCCGGAGTCCTCGAGGACCACGTGCGCCGCCCCGTCGTCGCCGCGCGCTGCGGTGACCAGCGCCCCCGCGGCCTCGAACACGTGGACGTTGACGTTCTCGACCACCGGGGCCCCGTCGACCGCGGCGAGGGCCTCCTCGGCGGCCTCGGGGTCGTCCGCCGCCAACGCGGCGAGCGCCGCCCATCCCGCGGAGACCAGCTGGAACGGCGGGGGCACGCCGGGCAGGTCCAGCGACGCCCGCGCGTCGTCGGCGCACTCCCGCAGCTCGCCCCGCCGCCAGCGGATCGACGCGCGCGTGCCGAGCGCGCCGAAGAGCCCGATCGTCTGGTGCCGCTCGCGGGCCGTCTCCACCGCGGCGTCGGCGCACGCCAGCGCCACGTCGACCGCGTCGACCTGCGAGAGCGCCGCGATCCCCTGGTAGACCGGCGCCGACGGTCCGGTGGTGCGCGAGAGCCGCCCGCCGTCCAGCGCCGGCCCCGCGAGCGCCTCGACCTCCGCCGCCGGCGCGCCGGCGAGGGCCAGCCCCCAGGCCAGGTTGCAGCGCTCCAGCCGGTCCAGGGTCGTGTCGCCCGTGAGGACGCCGGGCGCGCTGCGCGCCAACGCGTCGCCACGGGCGCGGGTGTCCGGGTGCAGGAGCGCCTTGCCGACGAGGTCGACCGCGACGCGGCGTCGGTCCTCCTCGTCAGGCGTCTGACGCAGCACCTCCTCGAGCAGCCCGACGGCCGCGGGGATCCCGCGCCCGACGGTCACGAGCTGCGCGAGCAGGAGCCAGCGCTCGACGCGACGCCCGGGTTCGGTCGTCGTCGCCGCGCTCTCCGCCAGCCGCTCGCCGGCCGTCCGCACGTCCACGCGGGCGTGGAGGCCGGCCTCGGCGAGGCCCGCCAGGACGTCGGGCCGGTCCCCGACGGCCGGCGGCTCCTCGAGCGCGCGGCCGAGGAAGCGCAGGGCCTCGACGGGGGCACCGCGGGCGAGCGCCTGCTGCCCGGCGCGCAGCAGCGTCGCCGCGTCCGTGTCCGAGCCCGCTGCCGGAGCGTGCAGGAGGTGGACGGCGACGTCGGCGTCGGGAGCCCCGGTGCGGCGCAGCAGGTCGGCGGCCGACGCGTGCAGCGCCGCCCGCCCGCCCGGCCCGACGTCGCCGAGGACGGAGGAGCGGACGATCGGGTGGCGGAAGCGCAGCGGGTAGGCGTCCGCGAGGACCTCGCCGCGCACGAGGATGTCGGCCGCCGCGGACGCCGCCGCCGGCTCCAGCCCGGCCAGCGGCCCGGCGACGCCGAGGTCGGACTCGCGGCCGAGCACGGCCAGCGCGCGGGCGAGCGCGAGCGGGTCGGGGCCGCGGCGACCGAGGCGCAGGAGCAGCGCCCGAGCCACCGAGCGGGGCCCGAGCTCCCGGACGCGCGGGGCGGCCGCGTCGTCCGGTGCGATGCCGTCCGCCTGCAGGGCCGAGGCCAGCTCGGCGAGCAGGAACGGGTTGCCGCCGGTGACCTCGTGACAGGCCGTGGCGCAGCCGGCGGCGACCGGGACGCCGAGGCGGCGGGCGACGACCCGGCCCGCGTCGTCGACGGTCAGCGGAGAGAGCGTGAGCGTCGCGAGCCGGGGGACGCGGGCCAGCGGCGGCGGCGCGTCGTCGGCGTCGTCGTCGGGCTCCCGCAGGCCCGCGACGAGCACGACCGGCAGCTCCTCCAGGCGCCCGGCCAGGTAGGCGAGCACGCGCAGGGACGCCGGGTCGGCCCAGTGGACGTCGTCGACGACGACGAGCCGGGGCCGCGCCGCCGCGAGGCCCTGCAGCAGCCACCAGCACCCGTGCAGGACCGGGAACCCCGGATCGCCGCCGGGCGACGGGACCGACGCGGGATCCAGGACGGCGACGGCCGGGGCCGCGGCGGGCCCCGCCGACGCGACGACGGTCGAGTCGGTGGCGGCACGTTGCAGGAGCTGCCGGACGACCCCCAGCGGATGGTCGCGTTCGAGCTGGTCGCCCCGGGCCGCGAGGACGTCGAGGCCGAGCTCCGGCGCGACGGCCGCGGCCTCCTCCAGCAGCGTCGTCTTGCCGATGCCGGCGGGGCCCTCGACGACCACGAGGCCTCCGCGTCCTTCCGCAGCGGCCCGGAGCGCGCCGCGCAGCGCCCGGCGCTCCCCGTCGCGCCCGAGCGGTGATCGGGCGGACGCGTCGAGCGCGAGCAGCTCTGGGTCGGCACCGTCCACGCGGCCATCATGCCCGGCGGAGGGGTGAGCTGGCAACCGCGCCGCCGGGGCGCGTCCCGGCGGCGCGGGGTCCTCAGCGCGCCGTCGCCGCCCAGGTCGCCCGGTCGCCGTCGTCGCCCCGCACCACGGCGCCGGCATCCTCGAGCAGCTCGAGCGAGGCGAGCAGCGCGCCGAGCCGGGTCAGGCCGTGGCGGAGCGAGGGGACGCCGCGCCAGACCTCGAGCCCGAGGTCCCAGGTGCCCCGCGGCCCGGCGGTCAGCGCACCGCGGACGCGGCCGGTCCGGCGGTCCAGCGCCCCGAGCCGGTCGGCGTGCAGGCCGGCGACGTCGTGCAGCGCCGGCCCGTGGCCGGGCAGCGCGAGCAGGCCCGGGATCGCGGCGGTCTCCGCCAGCGCGGCGAGGTAGCCGGCGGCGGGGCGATCCTCGGTGCCGAGCATCGAGCCGAGGACCGGCGTCAGGGGAGCGGCCCGGAAGACGTGGTCGCCGACGAACGCCACGGGGCGGCCCGGCACGAGCGGGTCGAGCTCGAGGAACAGCGTGTCCGACGGGCTGTGGCCGGGGCGGACGCGCACCGTCAGGTCGTGGTCGCCGGCGCGGACGACGTCGCCGTCGACCAGCAGCCGCGCGGTCGGGGCGCTCGGCAGCCCGCGCACCAGCGACTCGCCGCCGCGCGCCATGTCGAGCAGCCCGTCCGGCGCGCCGTGGTGGGCGATGTGGCGCTCGCCCCAGGCGACCTCGCGCAGCAGCAGCGTCAGCGGGTCGGCGATCGCGTCGGCCACGGGCGAGATCGCCGCGATCGGCACGCCCGTCCGGCCGTGGATCTCGGCCGCCAGGCCCGTGTGGTCCAGGTGGTGGTGGGTGATCAGGAGCAGCTCGAGGGCGTCCAGCGAGGCGCCGGCGGCGTGCAGCCCGGCCTCCAGCGCCTCCATCGCGCCGGGCAGCGGCATCCCGGCGTCGACGAGGGTGGTCGGCCCCTCGCCGCGGACGAGGTGGACGTTGACGCCGTCGGGGATGCCCGGCAGCGGCAGCGCGATGCGCGTGATGCCGGGCGCGACCTCCTCGACGAGGGGCGTCCCGGTGTCCGGTCCCGAGCTCAGGCCGCCTCGCCCCAGACCTTCTCGTACATGCGCCAGCGCTTGACGATCGTGCCGCTCATCGCCTCGAGGCTCTTGTTCATCGCGCGGTTGTTCTCGAGGATCCAGCCGGCCTCGCCGGACTTCAGCGGCGAGACGGCGCCGACGTCGTACTGGGCCTCGTAGAGCGCGGCCCCCGCCCCCGTGGACATGTGCTCGGGCTTGACGCCGAGGAAGCCGACGCGGAGCTCGTCGACGATGTGGTGGCGGCGCAGGTAGTACCACCAGCCCAGGGGCAGCAGCCGGCCCCGCATCTTCTTCAGGACCTGGTTGATGTTCATCACCGTGACGGACATGCCGATCGTCTCGCCGTCCTTCTCGGCGACGAGGTACCAGCCCGGGCTGTGGACGAGCCGGAGCTCCATCGCCCAGGCGTCGAGGTCGGCGGGCCGCAGCGGGCTGTAGCCCCAGTTGTGCGACCACGCCTCGTTGTAGACCTCGGCGAACGCGTCGAGCTCGCGACGCAGGTGGCGCATCCGCATCGGTCGGACGTTGACGCCGCCGGACTCGCGGGCGCGGCGGCCCATGCGCAGGAGCGCCGGGCGGACCTTCTCGCGGTCGGCGACCTGGAGCCAGTACGACAGCAGGTCGACGGCCTTCTCCAGCCCGGCCTCCTCGAGCCGCTGCTGGTAGTACGGCGGGTGCCACGGCTGGCGGACGAGCGGCTCCATGTGGAAGCCCTCGATCAGGACGCCGCACTCGTCGTTCATCGTGAAGTTCATCGGGCCGACCATCCGGTCGGCGCCCTGGCCGCGCAGCCACGCCTCGGCGGTCGAGAGCAGCGCGGCGACGACCTCGGGGTCGTCCGCGAACTCGATGAACCCGAAGAGGCCCCAGCGCGCGTCGTGGAACTCGTTGTAGCTGTCGTCGACGTGCGCGGTGATGCGGCCGACGACCTCGCCGTCCCTCCAGGCGAGGAAGTACGTGCCGCGTCCGTGGGTGAAGAACGCGTTGAGCCGCTGGATCAGGAACGCCCACTGCTCCAGCCGCAGCGGCGGGATCCACGGCGTGCCCGCGTGCAGGCGGAACGGCAGGTCGATGAAGCGCCGCAGGTCGGCGAGCGAGCGGACGGGCCGGACCTCGACCGCACCGGTCGCGCTGTGGGTGGGACGGGGCGGGGCGGCGGCGGTCATGGGGTCGGCCGGACACCGGCCCGGCCCGCCAACGGTATCCGTCGCCCCGCCCGGCCCGCGCCCCGAGCGGTCGCGCGCCACCGGACGGCGCGGACCGGGGCCGCGGGCCGCGCGCGGACGACCCGCGGACCAGAGGGCCGCCCCGGCCGTTCAGGGCCGCGCGAGCGTCCCCGCGGCGTCCTCGGCGACCGTCGGCTCCCGCAGCAGGTAGCGCGCCTTCTTGCCGGTCGCGGTCATCGGCAGCTCGTCGACGAAGCGGTAGGCCCGCGGTCGCTTGTAGTCCGCGAGCATCGGGTGCCCGTGGCAGTGCTCGTCGAGGGTGCGGGCATCGACGTCCGGGGTGCCACGCACGACGCAGGCGACGACGAGCTCGCCCCACCGGGCGTCCGGGATCCCGATCACGGCCGCGTCGACGACGCCGGGGTGCTCCTCGAGCACGCCCTCGACCTGGACGGGATGCACGTTCTCGCCGCCCGAGACGATCATGTCGTCCTTGCGGCCGACGATCGTGACGTACTCGTCCGCGTCCCAGGTGGCGAGGTCGCCGGAGTGGAACCAGCCGTCGCGGAAGCGCTGCTCCTGCTCCTCCGGTCGGTGGACGTAGGCGTAGCCGGACTTCACGGAGCGCATCGCGACCTCGCCGATCGTCGTGCCGTCCTTCGGGGCGAGCACGTCCGGCGACCCCGGGCCTCCGTCGGGGGCCAGCGCGATCACGGCGACGTCGTCGTCGGTCGACGCCCGGCCGGCGCTGCCGGCGTGGTCGGGCAGGTCGACGGGCCGCAGGAACGTGTTCCAGAACGTCTCGGTCAACCCGTAGCCGTTGAAGATCCGGGGCGTCAGGACGCGCTGGTAGCGCAGCGCCGCCGCGCGGTCCAGCGGGGCGCCCATCGTGACGATGCCGTTCAGGGTGGCGAGGTCGCGGGGCCGGGCCTCCTGCTCCGCGGCGAGCATCGCGAGGTTCGTCGGGGCGCCGATCAGGAACGTCAGGCCGAGCTCCGCGACGCGGTCGAGCGTCAGCGCCGCGTCGAACGCCCGCAGCGCGACGGCCTCGGCCCCGACGTAGAGGACGGGGTTCGGCCCGCCGGCGTAGAGCCCGCCGCGGTGGAACCACGGGCTCATGTTCATCGTGCGGTCCTCCGGCGCGAGCGGGAAGTGCATGATCACGTCGTGCGCCGAGAGCACCTCGACGGCCCCGTTGAGCGAGACCCCCTTCGGCATGCCGGTCGTGCCGGACGTGTAGACGCGGGTCGTCTCCTCCCACGCGGAGAGCGTCGGCAGGTCCTTCGGGGTCCCGTCGCCGAGCAGCGCGTCGAACGGCGCGTGGCGGCCGCCGGCCGACGGGTCCTGTGCGTCGACGTGCACCACCAGCGCCGGGTCGTGGCCGGCGCGCGCGAGGGCGTCCTCGGCCGCCGGCGCCAGCGCGGCGTCGAAGGCGAAGACGACGGGGCGGCTGTCGTCGAGGACGTGCGCGGTCTCGCCGGGCGCGAGGCGGAAGTTGACCGGGACGGCGACGGCGCCGAGCCGCTGCGCCGCGACCCAGAGCAGCACGAACTCCGGGCCGTTGAAGAGCTGCATCACCACCGCGTCGCCGATCCCGACGCCCGCGGCCCGCAGGCCGGCCGCCACCCGGCCGGTGTCCGCCCAGAGCTCCTCGTAGGTCCACCGGCGGCCGGTCGCCGGGTCGTTCAGCGCCGGCCGCCGGGCGTAGCGGTGGGCGTTGCGCTCGACGCCGGCGACGTACGTGAACCGCGCCTGGAAGACGTCCCGGTAGGCCCGGGGGTCGTACGCGTACGGGGCGGGCGCCGGGGCGGCTGGACTGGACACTGGGACTCCGTGCGGTCGGGCCGGGCCGCGGTTGTCGGCCCGCGCCACGGCTGGTGCTTGGTGGAGCCAAGCGTAATCGTCGGCGCAGCCCGACCCGTGGGGACGGGCGATCCGCGGGGTCGCCGCGTCGGGAGCCGGGTCCCGCGACGCCCCGTGGCGGCGCCGGCCGGCCCCGCCGGGCCGGTCAGCCGCGCGGGTCGGAGTGGTCCGCGTCCGCGAGCAGGAACATCTCGACGGAGGCGTCCGCGCGCACGTCGATGCCGCTGATGAACGCGCGGACCGGCCGGCCGGTCGCCTGCTCGACCGGGGCGCGCATGTCGTCCCCGGTGGCGTCCTGGAAGAAGCGGCGCACGTCGCGGAGCCGCTGGTGCTCGCCGAGCTCGACGAGCCGGCGTTCCGCGGGCGTCTGGGTGTCCTCCAGGACGCAGACCACGGCGTCGGGACCGGCGAAGGACCGCGTGAGCGCCCCGGGCCGACGAGCAGGCGGCACCCGGAGCACCGCACCGGGCGCTCGGGGAAGGGGTGCGGCGCGTCCGCGAGGAGGAGCTGCCGGCAGTGGGGCAGTACGCGTGCTCGTCGACCATGGTTGTCGGCCGGGTACTCCGGGGGGGGGCACCGGGCAATCCCCCGGGGCGAACGGCCCGGCGGGGCCCCGGGGCGCCGCGCCGGGCGGGACCGCGTGCGTCCGGCCGCCGGGCGGACGGCCCGGGGTCGACTACCCTCCGGGGATGTCCGGTGCGCGCGAATCAGCCCACGACGCGCCCGCTCCCGGCGACGAGGCACAGCCGGGCGCCACGATGCTCGCCGTCTCCGACGCGATCGTCCGGCTGATGAAGGAGCACTACGGCAAGGGTCCGACGAGCGTGAAGACCCACCTGCTCGGCGACGCGGTCGTGGTCCTCACGGCCGGCGGCATGACCAAGGTCGAGCACACGCTGACCGACCTCGGCCACGAGGAGGCCGTGATCGAGCAGCGCCGGGTCTTCAAGCAGGCCATGACCGACCGCTTCCGCGACGTCGTGGCCGGGGCGACGGGCCGCGAGGTCGTCGCCGTCATGAGCGCCACCCACGTGGACCCCGACTACGCCTGCGAGACGTTCGTGCTCGCCCCCGAGCGGGACTGAGCGGCCGGCGGTCCGCCGCCCGTCCGCGGTGGGTTTTGTCGGCGGCCGGCCGGGGTAGCCGACCGCCCCCATGGCGGCGCTGCACCTGACCTTCGACGACGGCCCCTCCCCCGCGTGGACGCCCGTCGTGCTCGCCGCGCTGGAGCGGATCGGCGCCCGCGCCACGTTCTTCGTCCTCGGCGACGCGGTCCGCGCTCACCCGGACCTCGTCCGCGCGGCCGTCGCGCACGGCCACCGGGTCGAGCTGCACGCCGACCGCCACGAGCGCCACGACCGGATGTCCGCGGCGGCGATCCGGGCAGACGCCGGCGCCGCGCTGGACGCCCTGCGTGCCGCGGGCGTCGCGCCGGCCTGGTGGCGGACCCCGTGGGGCCGGATCACGGACGCCACCCGCACCGTGGCCGCCGAGCGCGGGCTGCGCCTGGTCGGCTGGGACGCCGACACCCACGACTGGCGCGGCGACCGGGCCGAGGCGATGCTCGCCGCGGTCGAGCGCGACGCGCCGGCCGGCGGCGTCGTCCTCGCCCACGACGGCCTCGGACCGGGCGCGACGCGCGCGGGCTGCGAGGAGACCGTGCGCTTCGTGTCGCTCGCCGGCGCGTGGGCCCGCGCCCGGGGGCTGGAGCTCGAGCCGCTGCCGGTGCCCGAGGACCCCGCGGCGCGCGGCGTCACCGAGGAGCGGGGTCGCGCCGACGCTACCGGCCGATCGCGGAGCGCGGCGATCGTGGGCGCCGCGGGCGGGTCCCGCCGGTCCTCCGCGCCGGACCCGTCCCTCGCGGGCGGCCGCGCGTGAGCGCCGTCCTGCCCCGCACCGGCGCCGACGTCCCGGGCTGGGACGCCGTCGCGGCCGCGGGCCTGACGGGCGGCGGCGCGTTCGCCGACCGGGCCGCCGAGCACGCCGCCCTGCGCTCCGTCGCGGCGGGGGACCTCGGGCTCGCGCGTGTCCTCGACGGCCACCGCAACGCGCTCGAGCGCCTGCTGCTGCACCGCCCGGACGAGGTCGCCGCCGCGGACCGCGCATGCGCCGCCGAGGGCGTCGTCCCCCACGGCGTCTGGGGCGCCGACCCGCGCCCGGACGACGTCCCCGCATCCGTCCCCGCCGCCCTGGACGAGGACGGCCGGACGGTCAGCGGCGTCAAGGTCTTCTGCTCCGGCGCCGGGCTCGTCGAGCGCGCGCTCGTCCTCGTCCGGCCCGCCCCCGGCGCCGCCGGCCCGACGGCGTGCGTGCTGCTCGACGTCTCGGACCCGGACCGCGCGGCGGTCGACCGCTCGTGGTTCGCCGGCGCCGCGCTGCGGACCAGCGCGAGCCACCGCGTGGTGCTCGACCGCGCACGGGTGCTCGCCACCCTGGGCCCCGCGGGCCGCGCGAGCGCCCTGCTGGAGGAGCCCTGGTTCAGCGGCGACGCCCTGCGCACCGCGGTGACGTGGGCCGGGGCGCTCGACGCCGTCCTGGCCGGGACGGGCGACGCCCTGCGCGGCCGGGAGTGCTCGGACGCCGAGGCCGTCCTGCTGGGCCGGGCGCACGCTGCGCGCGCGTCCGTCGACCGCTGGCTCGACCACGCGACGGCGGCGATCACGGAGGACCCCGCCGGGCTGCCCCGCACCGTGCTGCTGGCCCGCCTGGAGATCACCGAGCGCTGCCGCGAGGCGCTGCGCGCCTGCGCCGAGCTGACCGGGTCGCACCCGATGGCGGTCGGGGCCGACGCCGCCCGCGCCCGCGCCGACCTCGACCTGCTGCTCCTCCAGCACCGCCTGACCCCGGCGGCCGTCCGGCTCGGGCGCGAGCTGCTGTCGACCGCGAACGGGAGCACCACGTCGTGAGCACCGCCGACGCCGACCACTTCGAGGCGCGGTTCCGCGCCGACCCGGACCCGTGGCGGTACGAGGCCTCGGCCTACGAGCGGGCCAAGTACGCCCGGACGCTCGACGCCTGCGGGCCCGGGCCGTTCCCCCGCGCGCTCGAGCTCGGCGCGGCCAACGGCGTCTTCAGCGCGCTGCTGGCGAAGCGCTGCGAGGAGCTCGTCACGATCGACTTCTCCCCGACCGCCGTCGGCCTGGCCCGCGAGCGGCTGGCCGGTGCCGCCCACGTCACCGTGCTGCAGGGCACGATCCCGGACGACCTGCCGCTCGGTGACGGCTTCGACCTCGTCGTCGCGTCGGAGGTCCTCTACTACCTCCCCGGCGACGACTTCCGGCGCACGGTCGACCGGCTGCCGCGGCTCCTGGGCGCCGGCGGCCGGCTCGTCGCGGCCCACTGGACCGGCCAGGCCCCCGACCTGCACCGCAGCGCCGCGGAGACCCACCGCGCGCTGCGCACGGGATCCGGCCTGCGCCCGGTGCCCGACCCCGTGGGCGCCACCGCGGCGCCGGCCCGCGGGTACCTCCTCGACGCCTTCGAGATGCGATGAGGGCCCCGCGCGCGATGGTCGTGGTGCCCGCCCGCGACGAGGAGCTCCACGTCGGCGACGCGGTGGACGCGCTCGTGGCGCAGGCCGCCGAGGTCGGCCCGTGCTTCGGCGTCCTGGTCGTCGACGACGGCTCGCGCGACGGGACGCCCGCGGCCGTGCGGCGGGCGGCGACGCGGG
>NZ_JBFAPC010000186.1:0-10078 GCF_040675535.1 Patulibacter sp. NPDC049589
CCGCGGCGCCGGCGACGCCGACGCGGCCGAGGAAGCCGCGGCGCGAGACGCCCGCCGTCGCGGCGGCCGCCTCGTCGGGAGCGGGGTGGAGGTCGGTGCGATCGGGCATGCGGCTCCCTAGGACGTCGTCTTGCGGGCGATCAGGACGGTGCGGGTGACCGTGACCAGTCGCCCGTCGGTGAACCGGGTGCGCAGGCTGACGGTGGCGCGGGCGCGGCCACGCGGGCCGACGGTCGCGCGGCCGAGCGCACTGGACGGGATCCGCAGGGCGGTCGAGCCCTTCGGCAGGTTCAGCACGCGCTTGCGGGTGATCGTGCGCTTGAGGGTCGTCGTGCGACGCCGCGACAGGCGCTTCCTGACGGTCGTCGTCGCGTAGACCTCGATGCGCGCCTTCTCGGGCAGCGTCACGCGGACGCGGATGCCCTTGGAGCGGAAGCTCGTCGGGGTGATCCGTGCCGGCGCGGACAGGCGCGGCGGCGTTGCCGGGCGGACCGTGCCGGACGGCGGCGCGGGGGAGACCGGCGCCGGCCCGCCGACGCCGGGGGCGTCCGGTGCGGGGCCCGTGGGCGGGTTGACGACGACGGGGTCCGGGGTGCCCGGCGTGACGACGAGGTCCGACGGGTCGTACTGCAGCGTGTAGTGCGACTGCTTGCCGGTCCAGCCGATGGTCAGCGGGGTTGGCCCGACGACGGTCGGGTCGACGGGCATGTGCTCGAGCGACAGCGCCGGCCGGAGCGAGAGGGTGAAGAAGGGCATGAGGGGTCTCGGTCTCTCGCGATCAGCGGGGGCGCAGGATGTCGGGGGCGGCGGCCGCGTAGACCTCGGGGTCGTTCGAGAACATCGGGTCGACCTCCTCGATCTCGAAGCTCGTCTTGGGCGTCGTCGTGCGGCGCAGGGCCGTCGGTACGGGCGTGGGCTCCGGCGGGATCGCGCGGTGGTACTCGGGGAACGCGGCCTGGTAGTCCAGCGCGGACTGCACGATCAGGGGCTCGGAGAAGCGGGAGCCCCAGAACTGGGCGGAGATCGGCAGCGGCTCGCTGTCGGTCCCGAAGCCGATCGGGAACGAGACCATCGGCCAGCCGAGGATGTTCGGCGTCTGGAAGTACGTCCGCGAGCGGCTGAAGCCGCCGCCCGGCCGCAGCCCGATCTTGGCGCCGACGCTCATCACGAGCATGAAGTCGACGCCCGCGTCGTCCAGGGCCTTCTGGTAGTTCGCGGCCAGCTGCCGGCGGCGGCGGTTGCCCTCGCGGCGGACCCCGGCGGTGACGCCCGCGTGCACCGCGGCGAGGGCGGCGAACGTGCGCGGGACGGCGGAGTCGTTCGTCCCGCCCGGCCGGCGGCCGTAGTTGGCCAGGAGCGCGTCGCGATTGGCCGGGAACTGGTTGGCGAACGCCTCCAGCGAGTCCGCGAAGCCGACGTCGTAGAGGTCCGGGTAGCTGGCGGCGAACAGCGGCGTGATCGCCGTCCCGTCGACGGTCTGGAGCGTGTCGGTGTTGTTCTGGTACGTGTTGTTGCTCGCGAGGAGCAGGTCGAGCCCGGGGAACTCGATCACGGTGGCCCCGAGCGTCTGGAGCTGCCCGCGCAGGCGCGTGAACATCGTCAGGTAGTCGGCGTCGTAGCGCTGCTGCGGCGGGATCTGCGGGCCGGGATCGACGACGCCCATCCAGTCGGTCTGCGGGATCCCGATCGTCAGGCCGGCCAGCGGCTGGCTGCCGCCCTTCGGCGTCATCGGGATGGGCTCCCGCGGGAGCGGCGCCGAGAGCGTCTGCGGGTCGTTCTCCGCGTCCGCGCCCTGGATGGTGTTGAGGATCAGCGCGGAGTCGCGCATCGAGCGGGAGATCGGGCCGATGACGTCGACCGCGACGCGCAGCGGCATCACGCCGGCGACGGACACGAGCCCGAGCGACGGCTTGATCCCCGACGCGCCGTTGCAGGCGGACGGGAACATGATCGAGCCGCCCGTCTCCTCGCCGATGCACGCCGACGCGAGGCGGGCGACCGGCGCGACGCCGGAGCCCTGGCTGGAGCCGCCGGGGATGTACTTGGCGTTCCACGCGTTGCCGGCGAAGTTGCCGGTCGTCGCGCCGGAGAACGCGGAGCAGATCGTGTGGCCGAGGAAGACGACGCCGGCGGCCCGCAGGCGCGCCATCGCGGGGCCGTCCTCGACGCCGACGTTGCCCTTGAACGCGACGGTGCCGTTCTGCGCCGGGCGGTCCTTCAGGCCGATGGAGTCCTTGACGCCCATCGGGATGCCGCAGAGGTACGGCGCGGGCTCCCCGCCGCCGTGGCCGGCGTCGAGCCGGGCGTCGGCGGCGGCTGCCGCCTGCAGCGCCTCGTCGCGGGCGATCCGGACGAAGGCGTTCAGGTAGCCGTTGCCGCCGGGGGTGTAGTTCTCGAACGGCCCGTTGAACCGGTCGATCCGGTCCAGGTACGCCTGGGTCAGCGCGACGGAGGTGAGCTCGCGGGCCTGCAGCAGCGCGGCCTGCTCGACGGTGTCGAGGTCGACGATGCGGACGGTCTCCAGGCGCGTCTTGACCGACGCGACGCTCGGGAGGACGTCGGTGCCCGGGTCCGCGGCCTTCGCGGCGGCGGACGTCGCGGTCGCCGCGAGCACGCCGGAGGAGAGGACCGCGACGCCCGCGCCCGCGACGCCCGCCTTGCCGATGAGGTGCCGGCGGCTGAGGCCCGTCGGCTCCTCGGTCGGGGTGGCGACCGGGGCGGTCGACGCGGTCGTCGTGACGGCCGGAGCGTCGGCGTCGGCCGGCCGGTCGAGGACGTCGACGACCGTGTCCGCGGAAGCGGATGAATCTCGCATGGAGCAGGGACCTCGTGGGCGTTGCGGAGCACCGTCGGGACCCGGTGCGAGTACGTCTTGCAGGCTACGAACCGCGGTCCGCTTCGCGGCTGTCCCGATGGCCCAAGTGGCGTGTTGACGCTTTCACCATCGTGCGAACTCCGCCATCCGGCGGGGTGCCTCGGCGGAGGCCGGGCGGGTGCTTCTGCACGTTTGTTCGACCCGCCGTCGGCCGTTTCGCAACCCGTTGCGAAACGACTCAAGTTCGAAACCTGAGCGCCGATCACCCCGTCCGACGGAGCGCCGTGCTCCCTCGTACGCCGCATGCCGACCCTCCGCGAACTCTTCGAACCAGCCCCGCCCGCGGGGCGGATCCGCACCGCCGCCGCGGGCTTCGCGCTGGCGACGGCGGTTCTCCTGCTGGACCCCGCCGGCGCGCTCGCCGCGGCCGCGAAGGCGACCGGCGACGACGCTCCGCTGGACCTCGGCGCCGACGGTGCGGGCGGCCAGCAGGTCGGGGCCGGCGGGGGCGGGATCGCCCGGGTCATCGTCGGCCTGCTCGTCGTCGTCGCCGTGATCTACGGCGTGACCTGGGTGCTCCGGCAGGTCAAGGGCGCCCGCGAGGCGCCGACCGGCACCGGGCTGCACGCGGTCACGACGCTGCCGCTCCACGGCGGCGGGGCGCTGAGCCTCGTCCGCGTCGGCGACGAGCTGCTGCTGCTCGGCTCCGGCGCGAACGGGGCGACCACGCTGCGCCGGTACGACGAGGACGAGGCGCGCGCGCTCGGGCTGTGGCCCGACGAGGACGAGGCCGACGGCCCGCGGGCGACCGGGACGGGCGGACCGGGCGGTGGCACGAACGTCGCCTCGGTGCTCGGCCACACCTTCCGCTGGCTGCGCGCCCGGACCCCCGAGGCCGTCGGCCGCGGCGCGACCACGCTGCTCGAGCGCCTGCGCGCGATGACGGTGCGCGGATGAACGTCGACGGGCAGAACGCCGTCCAGGTGATGCTGCTGCTGGGGTCGATCACGCTGATCCCGGCGCTGCTCTTCTGCGTCACGAGCTTCACGCGGATCCTGATCGTCCTGGGCTTCGTCCGGGCGGGCCTCGGGACCCAGACCACGCCGCCGAACCAGGTCCTCGTCGGCATCGCGCTGTTCCTGACGCTGTTCGTCATGGGCCCGACGTTCGACCAGATCAAGGACCGCGCGGTCGAGCCCGCGCTCGCGGGGAAGATCTCGACCGCCCAGGCGATCGACCGCGGCCAGGAGCCGCTGCGCGAGTTCATGTTCAAGCAGACGCGCAACAGCGACCTGAAGCTGTTCGTCCGCCTCGGCAAGGTCGACGCGCCCAAGACCCGCGGCGACGTCCCGACGCGCGTCCTGATCCCGGCGTTCGTGATCTCGGAGTTGAAGACCGCGTTCCAGATCGGCTTCCTCGTCCTCCTGCCGTTCCTGATCATCGACCTCGTCGTCTCGGCGACGCTGATGAGCCTCGGCATGATCATGCTGCCGCCGGTCTTCATCTCGCTGCCGTTCAAGATCCTGCTCTTCGTCCTCGTGGACGGCTGGGCGCTGGTCACCCGATCGCTCGTGCAGTCCTTCGGATGACGAGCGGGCTCCACAGCGTCCTGGCCGACATGAACCAGGACTCCGCCGTCTCGATCGCGACGGACGCGATGCAGCTGGCGTTCAAGCTCGCCGCGCCGCTCCTGATCGCCGGCCTGGTCGTCGGCGTCGTCGTCTCGATCTTCCAGGCCGTCACCCAGATCCAGGAGCAGAGCCTCCAGTTCATCCCGAAGCTCGTCGTGTCCGCGATCGTGCTGCTGATCGCGGGCCCGTGGATGCTCTCGACGATCGTCTCGTGGACGACCGAGCTCTACGGCTCGATCCCCGCGACGGTGGGCCGCCGATGAGCCCCCAGGAGACCGTGCAGCAGCTGACGGGCCTGCAGCCGGCGGCGTTCCTGCTCGTCCTGGCGCGCGTGTCGCCGCTGTTCCTCCTCGCGCCGCTGTTCTCCGCCAGCACGATCCCGCCGCGGGTCAAGGGCATCGTCGCCGTGGCGCTCGCGCTCGGGATGGCGCCCGTCGCGCTCGCCGGCCAGGTCGTCCCGACCGAGCCGATCGCGCTCGTCGAGCTGCTGGTCAAGGAGCTGATCGTCGGCGCCGCCTTCGCCTTCGCGCTGGCCTGCGTACTCGCGGGCTTCCAGGCCGTCGGCGCGCTCCTGGACATCCAGATCGGCTTCGCGTTCGGCGCCCAGATCGACCCGATGACCGGCGGCCAGGGCGCCGTCCTGGGGAAGCTCTACGCGATGGTCGGGATCGCGATCCTCGTCGCGATGAACGGCGACCAGCTGATCATCGCCGGGCTCGCGCGGACCTACGACCTGGTGCCGCTGCTGGCGTTCCCGGACCTGCGCTCGATGGTCTCCGGGACGTTCGCCGCGTTCACCGGGATCCTCACCGCCGCGCTGCAGGTCGGAGCGCCTGTCCTGCTGACGCTGCTGCTCACCGACGCGGCGTTCGCGATGGTCTCGCGGGTCGTCCCGCAGATGAACGTCTTCGCCGTCGGGTTCCCGGCCAAGGTCGTCGTCGGGATGCTGATGATCGTGGTCACGCTGCCGTTCGCGGCCGGTTGGTTCGGCGACCGCCTGACCGGCAGCGTCGCGTCCGCCCTGCAGACGCTGAAGGTCGCGGGATGAGCGACGACAAGACCGAGGCGGCGACCCCCAAGCGCCTGATGGAGGCGCGCGAGAAGGGGCAGGTCGCCCGCTCGACCGACCTCAACGGCGCGGTCGTCCTGCTCGTCGGGCTCTCCGTCCTGGCGCTGCTGGGGCCGCGGATGGTGGGGGACCTGAAGGCGATGATGCACGACGGGTTCGTGCTCGCCGGGAACCCCGACGCGATGGACAGCCAGGACGACGTCGTCGCCCTCGGCGGCGAGCTGACGACCTGGTTCGGCCGGCTGCTGGCGCCGCTGGGGTTCGCGATCGCGCTGGCCGCGGTCGTCGTCAACCTCGGCCAGGTCGGGGTGAAGCTCACGCCCAAGGCGCTGAAGCCCGACATGAAGCGGCTGAACCCGATCCAGGGGGCCAAGAACGTCTTCGGGCCCAACGCCCTGGTCGAGGGCACGAAGTCGCTCGCCAAGCTCGGGGTCGTCGCGGGCGTCGTCGCCGTCGCGGTGCTGCCGCGGATCGACGAGATCGCCACCACCACCGGGATGGACCCGCAGGTGCTGCTGGCGACCATGGGCTCCGACGTCCAGGGGATCGCCCTGCGAGCCGCCGCCGTCTACCTCGTCATCGGGGCGATCGACGTCTTCTGGCAGAAGCACCGCCACGCCAAGTCGATGCGCATGTCGCACCAGGAGGTCCGCATGGAGCACAAGCAGGAGGAGCTGCCGCCGGAGGTCCGCGGCCAGATCCGCGAGCGTCAGCGCGAGGCGTCCCGTGGCCGCATGATGGCCGCCGTCCCCACCGCCGACGTCGTGATCATGAACCCGACCCACTTCGCGGTCGCGCTGAGCTACGACCCCGCCCGCGCGGCGCCGACCGTCGTCGCGAAGGGCCAGGACCTCGTCGCGCTGCGGATCCGGGAGATCGCCCGGGAGCACGGCGTCCACGTGACCGAGAACCCGCCGCTGGCCCGCGCGCTGCACCGCCAGGTCGAGGTCGGCCACGCGATCCCCGAGGAGCTCTTCCAGGCCGTCGCCGAGGTGCTGGCGTACGTCTACCGGGTGTCCCGCCGCCACGGCCGCCGGGCGGTGGGGGCGTGAGCACCGTCGCCGCCCCGCCGGGCGCGGGCCCCGAGGGCGCGATCACCCGGATCATGCGCCACTCCGACCTGCTCGCCGCGGTCGGGATCATGGTCGTCGTCGCGATGCTGATCGTGCCGCTGCCGCCGGCGCTGCTGGACCTCTTCATCACGATCAACATCGCCGGCGCGATCGCCGTCGTCGTCGCGACGCTCTACATCAAGAAGGCGCTGGACATCTCGGTCTTCCCGAGCCTCCTGCTGCTCTCGACGATCTTCCGCCTGGCGATCAACGTCTCGGTCACCCGGCTGGTGCTGTCGGAGGGCGAGGCCGGGGCGGTCGTCCACGCGTTCGGCGAGTTCGTCATCGGCGGCAACCTCGTCGTCGGCCTCGTCGTCTTCATCATCCTCGTCGTCATCCAGTTCGTCGTCGTCACCAACGGCGCCGGCCGCGTGGCGGAGGTCGCCGCGCGCTTCACGCTCGACGCGATGCCCGGCAAGCAGATGGCGATCGACGCCGACCTGAACTCCGGCCAGATCACCGAGGACCAGGCCCGCTCCCGGCGTGCCGAGATCGCGCAGGAGGCCGACTTCTACGGCGCGATGGACGGTGCGTCGAAGTTCGTCAAGGGCGACGCGATCGCGGCGATCATCATCACGCTGATCAACCTCATCGGCGGCCTGGCGATCGGCGTCCTGATGAACAAGATGTCGTTCGGGGACGCAGCGCACCACTACTCGCTGCTGACGATCGGCGACGGCCTCGCCGCCCAGGTCCCGGCGCTGTTGATCTCCGTCGCCACCGGCATCATCGTCACCCGCGCGGCGTCGGACGGCGACCTCGGGTCCGACCTCGCCCGCCAGGTCCTCGGGCAGGACAAGGCCCCGCTCGTCGCCGGCGGGCTGGTGCTCGCGTTCGCGATGATCCCGGGCCTGCCGAAGGTGCCGTTCGTGCTCGTCGGCGGCAGCCTCGTCGCGGTCGGCCTGGCGCTGCGCAAGCGCCGGGCGGCGCAGGAGGCCGAGGGCGAGGTCACGCGCCTGCAGCTTCAGGCCGCCGAGCTCCCCGCCCTGCCGGTCGGCGCCGAGATCTCCGTCGAGGCGCTGGCGCCCGACCCGCTCGAGCTCGCCATCGGCTACGGCCTGGTGCCGATGGTCGACGAGCGCAACGGTGGCTCGCTGCTCCAGCGGATCTCCCACGTCCGCCGGCAGCTCGCCACCGAGCTGGGCGTCATCGTCCCGCCGGTCCGCGTCCACGACGAGCCCGGGCTGGAGCCGCACGGCTACGTCGTCCGGATGCGCGGGGGAGAGGTCGCCCGCGGCCGCCTGCTGGCGGGCCACCACCTGGCGATGGATCCTGGCGACGCCGCCGGCGAGCTCGCGGGCGTGCCGACGACGGAGCCCGCGTTCGGCCTGCCCGCCGTGTGGGTCTCCGAGGGCGCCCGCGCCGAGGCCGAGGCGCTCGGCTACACCGTCGTCGACGGCGAGTCCGTCGTCGTCACGCACCTGACCGAGCAGATCCGCCGCCACGCCGGCGAGCTGCTGACGCGCCAGGCGGTCCGCGGGCTGGTCGACGGCCTGAAGGCGACCAACGCCGCCGCCGTCGACGAGGTGCTGGGCGAGGCCCTGACGCTCGGCGAGCTGCAACGCGTCCTCCAGCGGCTGCTGGCCGAGGGCGTGTCGGTCCGCGACCTCGGCACGATCGTCGAGGCGATCGGCGACCGCGCCCGCCTGACGCGCGACCCCGAGCTGCTGGCCGAGCACGCCCGCCAGGCGCTGTCCCGCCAGATCACGGCGCCGTACCTCGACGCCGCGCAGCGGATGAGCGCCCTGGCGCTCGACCCCGGCGTCGAGCAGGAGGTCGCCGGCGCGCTCGTGCAGACCCCCGAGGGCGAGGTCCTCGCGCTCGACCCCGCCCGTGCCCAGAGCATCGTCGCCGCCCTGCGCGACGACGTCGACCGCGCCGCCCGGCGCGGCATCCATCCCGTCCTCCTCTGCTCCTCCCGCGTCCGGCGCCACCTGCGCCGGCTCGTGGAGCAGAGCCTGCCCGGCCTGCCCGTCTGCTCGTACAACGAGATCGGGCCAGGCATCGACATCGAGACCGTCGGAGTGATCCAGCCGTGAGCCCCCTGCAACAGCACGCCCCCGCCGGGACGCCCGGCGCCACCACGAGCGCGGGCGCCGCGACCGATCCGGGGGCCGTCGCCCGGGGCACCGGCGGCGCGGCCGCGCCGGGCGTGGCGGCCCGCTTCGACACCGGCGCGACGCCGCGGCGGTTCCGCGGCCGGACGCTCGAGGAGCTGCTGCCGCAGATCCGCGCGGCGCTCGGCCCCGACGCCGTCGTGCTGCGCCGCCGCGAGGGCCTGACCGGCGGCGTCGGCGGCTTCTTCCAGACGCGCTTCGTCGAGGTCGAGGCCGTCGCGGGCGCGGCCCCGGGCTTCGACGCCTACGACGACGGCCCGGCGTGGCCGGAGGACGTGTCCGCCGACGGGGTCCGGTGGCTCGACGAGGCGCCGGGCGGGCCCGCCGCGGCAGCGCCTTCCCCAGCCGCCTCGCCCGCGCCGCCCACCGCGTCCGCGCCCGCCACCACCCACCGGGCGGCTGCCGCTCGTCCGGCGGGGGCCACCGACCCGATCGCGTCCGACGCGACGGCCGACGTCCTCCGGTCCGCAGGCGCCGGCGCCCCGATCGACGGCGCGGCCTTCCTCCACCACCTCGACGCCGCGGTCGAGCGCCGCCGCGCGACGGCGCCGGGCGCGACCGACGAGCCGTTCCTGGCCGACCAGCTGGTGACGTCGCCGCGCTCGGCCGTCACGCGCGGGCTGCTCGACGGACTCGACGAGGTGCAGGCGGACCCCGCCGACCCGTCGACGGCGGGGCGCGCGGCCGCTGCCGGCGTGGCCCCCTGGCGTCCGGCCCGGGCCACCGCCGACGGTCTCGCCGCCAGCACCCGGTCGCCGGCGGACCCGGCGGGGGAGAGGACTCCCGGGGTGACCGACGGCGGGACGCCCGCCTCGCCGTCCCGCGTCGCCGCGACGAGCGGGGCCCCGACCGACAGCGCGGAGCCCGACGCCGCGTCCGCCACCCCGGTCGGCCCGCGTCGCACCACCGCCGTCGCGACGGTCCGGCCCGGATCCGGGGCCCTCGCGCGCCGGACCGCGATCCCGCCGGCGCCGGACCGCGACGCCGACCTCGCGTTCGTCGTCGGGCCCGACGACGCCCCCGGGGCGGATCGTCCCGACACCGACCGTCGTCCCGCCCGGACCGCCACGGGCCGCACGGCGCACGAGGCTCGACCCGGCGCCGCGCTCGCCCTGCCGCGCACGGCCGTCCCGGTCGCGGTCCCCGACCGCCGCGGCGTCGACGCCGACGTCGCCGAGTACGGCCTGATCGCGCGGGGCCTGACCCCGTCGGTGGCGCGCTCCGTCGTGCTCGAGGCCGCCGCACACGGGCAGCCGCTGGACCCGGGGCACCGGATCGACCCTTGCCGACCTCGAGCAGACCGCGGTAGCTCGAGCGCCCGCCGTCCTTGGAGA
>NZ_JBFAPC010000187.1:0-9914 GCF_040675535.1 Patulibacter sp. NPDC049589
GCTGAGGCCGCGGACGGCGACGCCGCTCTGCAGCAGCTCGATGATCGCGCGGACGTAGATGACGGTCGGCTCGAGCAGGGCGTCGCCGATCGCCGCCCGGTGGGCGTCGAGGCGCCCGCGGTCGTGCAGCCCGGCCGAGGCGGCATCGAGGGACCGCAGCAGCTCGGCGGGGCGCCGCAGCGCCCGGTCCAGCGCGCCGGCGGCGTGGCCGACCTCGCGCAGCAGCTCCCGCCGGTCGGGGACGACCCGCTCGGCGGCGTGGCGCGGCACGAACGCGGCGTGCGTGACGTGGTTGCAGACGGGGTTGTTCTCGGTGTGGCCGATCGCGGTCAGGACCGGGGTCGAGATCGCGCGGATCGCCCGGCACAGGCGCTCGTCGTCGAAGGCCACGAGATCCTGCACCGACCCGCCGCCGCGGGCGACGACGATGACGTCCACGCGCGGGTCGGCGTCCAGGCGCGCGAGCCGGTCGACGACCTCGCGCGGCGCCGCAGCGCCCTGGACCCGGCAGCACGCCGTGATCACGGGGACGGCCGGGAAGCGGTCGGCGAGCCCGCGGATCACGTCGTGGAGCGCGTCGGAGTCCTTGCCGGAGATCAGGCCGACCCCGCGCGGGAACCGCGGCAGCGACGGGAACGTCGCGGGATCGCAAAGACCCTCGAGCGTCAGGCGGGCGACGAGCTCGGCCCGGGCGCGCAGCAGCTCGCCCTCGCCGGCGGTCTCGACGTCGTCGACGACGACGCGCAGGCGGCCGCCCCCGCCCCAGAACTCGGTGTGACGCACGCGGACCCGGACGCGGTCGCCGTGGACGGGCTCGTGCGACGGCTTCTTCGACCGCGTGAGCCACGGCAGGTACGAGCAGGGCAGGACGTTCTCGCCGTCGGTGAGGTCGAACCACCAGACGCCGCGGCCGCCCTTCTTGGGCCGCTGGACCTCGCCCTCGACCACCGCGGGGCCGGCCTCGCGCAGCGCCCGCCCGATCCTCGCGGCGTAGTCGGCGACGGCGATCGGCGCCTGCGTCTCGGTGTTCGTGGGGGCCTCCGGCATCGCTCCACCGAGCGTACGCGGTGCCGCGGCCGGGTCGCGTCCGGGGGTGCTCCGGCACGGTTCCGGCACGCCCGAGCGGCCCCTTCCGGGTCCCTCGTCACCCGGCGGCGAGGGCCGGGCGCTGCACCGCCCGTGCCTCACGGAGGACGCCCCGGGAGCCGACCCGCAACACCCGCCGCCGTGTGCATCGGCACGCATACCGCATCCGGGCGGGTGCAACATCGAACCCAAGGGTCGTCCGTCCGGTGAGCCCCTGACTAGGATGCCGAGCACGTCCTGGAACGCGGTTGCCGCCGTGCGCTCCGGGACCCCTTCATCTGTCGTGTGGGCCGGCTTCGTTGCCGCCTCCGCCCCACCGCGTCCAGCGAGCTTCATGGATTCCATCAATCACGGGAACTACGACTCCGGCGAGGACTTCGTCCTCGAATACGGAGATCTCCGGTTCACCTTCAACGAGCGCGACTTCTCCGAGCGCTGCGAGCAAGCAGCCTCGCGGCTGGGGTTCGTGCACGACCGGCTGGATCGCGACGAGGTCGACGACCTGGTCGAGCTCACGGTCTCCGGCGAGGTCGCCCACCCCGTCTCCCGCCTGGGCGAGCACGTCAACGAGTGCTGGACGGAGCTGTCCGGCCACGCCGAGCGCTCCCTCGTGCACTGGATGCGCCGCCTGGTCTTCCGGGGCGCATGGATGGACCAGCGCGTGAAGGAGGGCGAGCTCGACGTCCGCTACGACGAGGACCTCCAGCGCTTCGAGTACGTCCAGCCCGCGCGCGGCGACGAACCAGTCGAGCTGGCCCCGGCGCCGTCCTGGTTCCAGGTCTCCTACTCCCCGGTCGACGACCGGCGCTAGGCCGAGACCCCAGGAGGACGCCGCCGCCGGCGACCTCCACCGCGGACCGCGCCACCCGGCCGGTCCCGACATGACGAAGGGCCCCGATCTCGGGGCCCTTCGTCGTTCCCACCCGGCCGGCGGCGCGGGTGGATGCCAGGTGTTCGTGGACCGAGGAGGTCGGTGCGGGCGACGCGAGAGCTGTGCACCCGCACTGCCGAGGGTCGCCCGTGCCGAGATCCGATGCGTCCGCGGACGCCTGGCGCCGCCCGCTAGCGGAGCTCGGCGCGCGCCGCGGCGATCGTCGCCGCGCCGTCGTCGCCGACCAGGAGGTCGGGACGCAGCGTGCCGGAGCCCGCGAGGTCGAGCGCCGGGAAGCGCGCGGTCGACGTCAGCGCGGCGTCGAGGCGCACGACGGTGCTCTCGCCGCCGACCGCGTGCTCGCGCGTGGCGATGATCGTCAGCGAGCCGCCGTCCGCGAGCTTGCGCGCGGAGGCCAGGATGCGGCGGGCCGCGCCCTCCCCCAGGCCGTCGAGCGTGTCGACGAGCAGCACGGCGTGGCCGCCGCGCGCGGCGATCCGGCGGCCGCGGTCGACGACCTCGTCGATGGCCTTGGCGCGGGTGTCGGGGCCGACCGAGAGGTCGAGCGCGACGACGGGCTCCAGGCCGGAGTCGTTCCAGTCGGCGATCTCCTCCGGGCGGACGCCGGCGAGCACCGGCAGCAGCTCGAGGCCGTCGATCGCCTTCAGCGCGACGCCCAGGCGACGCAGCGCCTCGGTCTTGCCGGCGGCGTGCGGGCCGACGATCACGGCGCGGGAGCCGCGACCCAGCGGGGTCAGGTAGCCGATGGCGGCGACGGTCGGGTCGTCGCTCTGGACCGCGAGCAGCTCGGTCGGGCGGGCGACGGGCAGGTCCTCGAAGCGGGCGCCGCTCGACGTCTCCTCCGGGTCCTTGCCGTTGATCGTCTCGACCCGGATCAGCGACGGGTAGCGCTCGCTGCGGCGCGCCTGGCGCGTCGGGCCGGAGACGGTGTCGCCGTCGACGAGCTCGCAGCGGCGGACCTGGCCGGCGGAGACGTAGACCTCGGAGCCGTCCTTGGCCTTCAGCATCGCCGAGCCGTTCTGGCCGATGGTGACGACGCCCGCGACGGTCTCGCCCGTCTCCTCGGCCTGCTCGTCGCGGCCGTTGCGGCCGCCGCGGTCGTGGCGGTCCTCGCGGCCGTTGCGGTCGTCGCGGCTGCTGCGATCCTCGCGGCCGCCGCGCTCGCTGCGCGGGCCGCGGTCCTCGCGGCCTCCGCGCTCGTCGCGACCGCCACGGCCACCGCGCTCGCGGGTGGGCTCGGCGGGCTGGGCGTCGTCGTCGCCACCGCGGCGACGGCGACGGCGGGGACGGTCGTCCTCGTCCTCGCCGTCGGTCAGGGAGACGACGTCGGAGCGGCCGTCGTCGGACGACTCGTCGTCCCGGCGGCCGCCGCGACGGCGACGGCGGCCGGAGCGGCCCTCGCTCTCGTCGTCGGACTGCGTGTCGCCGGCGGATCCACCGCGGCGCTCGATGATGGTGTCCACGAGCGCCTCGCGGCGCAGCTTGCGGAAGCCGTCGACGGCGAGCTCGCCGGCGAGGGCGTGCAGGTCGGCCAGCGTGCTGGACTCCAGGACGTCGCGTGTGAGGACGGTCATGGGTGCTCCTTCGGGGGTGTTTCGTCGGTTGGCGCCCGACCGCGTTGTGCGCAGCGGCCGGCGACTGCGCCCACCATATCGGCCGCCCGGGCCGCCGCGCGTCGCCCCCGGGCCCCGCCCGCGACGTCCGCACCCCGGCACCGGACCGCGCGCGAAGCGGCCCGTGAGCAGGGAGAACGGCCGCGCCCCATCGGCGGGCGCGCGCCCCCGGAGACGCGTCGGCCCCGCTGGTCGCTCGACCGTCACGCAGGCCACGTCCAGGATCACCGGCCCGCCCGGACTCAGGGCGTCCCGGGCCACGTCCGGGATCACCGGCCCCGCCCAGGGTCAGGGCGCCGGGACCGCGTCCCCGTAGTCGCGGCGCATGGCGTCCAGGACGGCATCGGTGGCGATCGCCGCGCCCGCGTCGTTGAGGTGGATGCCGTCGGAGCGGCGCACGATCTGGTCGCGACCGTCGACCGGCATCGCGTCGCGGTACTTGCTGCCCGGCGTGAAGAGCTGGTGCAGGTCGACCAGGCGGATGTGCGCGCGGTCCAGCGACGCGGCCGTCCGGATCCCGGCGTTGACGGCGCGCACGATCTCCTGGCGCTTGGCGTCGCGGGCGTCCGGCAGCAGCATCCAGTAGACGCGGACGTCCCCGCGCTGGCGGTACGCGGCCATCATCTGCTGCAGCGCCCGGGCGTAGGCCGCGGCCCACGGCGCCGTGCAGCACTCGACCGTCCGCTTGCCCAGGCGCATCGGGAAGCCCTCGTTGGCCCCGAGGAAGACGATCACCGCGTCCGGCGAGGTCGCCGACTGCGTCGCCGCCAGCCCGCGCCAGTCGACGATCTCGGGCTGCGAGACCGACGTGCCGATGTGCACGTCGCGCGTCGTCTTGATGCCCGAGCCGGCGAGCTTGCGGGCCAGGTCCGCGTCCATCGGCTGCGACATCGAGTCGCCGGTGACGAGCACGGTCTTCAGCGGGCGCGGCGCCACGACCTTGCCCCCCAGGGCCGCGCCGTCGAACGCGTCCTCGGTGATCGCCGCGCCGCCACCGCCGGCGGCCGGCACCGCGGCCGTCGCCGGGGCGCCGCCGTCGGTGTCGCCCTGGATCACCCGGTTGAAGCGGTCCCCGATGCCGGAGAACGGCAGCCGGTCGGCGACCCAGCCGGTCGGCTTGCCGGCGACCTGCAGCACGTCGCGCTGCCAGCCGGCCTTGTGGCGATCGGCGGCGCGGCGGACCGCCTGGCCCTCGAAGGCGACGAGGATGAAGACCGCGACGAGGATCATGATCGCCGCTCCCCGGACCGTCGTCATCCGGCTGGGATCGCGGGCGCCGGCGGGTGCCTCGCCGTCGCCGGGGCGGCTCGAGGCGGTGATCTGGGCGGGGTCCTGCGGCATCGTCGAGGTCATGGGCTCAGAACGCGAAGTAGATGAAGGTCGGGACGGCGCCGGCGGGGATCGCGGCGCCGACGGTGGCGATGACGACGGCGAGCATCGCGCCGAGCGGGACGGGACGGAGCCGCTCGACCCAGGCACGCGCCCGCTGCATCGGATGCTCCGGGAGGAGCTGGACGCCGATCACGAGCACGACCGCGAAGACGGAGGAGGACGACCAGAGCGTGGCCGACTCCCAGGAGAAGAGGCGCTCGAAGAAGCTCCAGGCGATGTCGAGCTCCGGTGCCCGGAACGGCACGAGCGCGAAGACCACGACGTGGAACGTGATGAGCCACGCCAGCCAGCCGGGCATCCGGACCTTGCCGCGCAGGAGCCGCTCGATCACGAGCGCCGCGCCGTGGATCGCCCCCCAGAGGACGAAGCCCCAGGCGGCGCCGTGCCAGAGGCCGCCGAGCAGCATCGTCAGGAAGAGGTTGCGGTACGTCTTCCACGGCGCGCCGCGGTTGCCGCCGAGCGGCACGTAGAGGAAGTCGCGCAGGTAGCGGGACAGCGTCATGTGCCAGCGGCGCCAGAACTCCTGCATCGACCGCGAGCGGTACGGGCTGTCGAAGTTCTGGGGGAACATGATCCCCATCAGGAGCGCGAGGCCGATCGCGATGTCGGTGTAGCCGGAGAAGTCGCAGTAGATCTGCGCCGCGTACGCGTAGGCCGCGAGCAGGACGTCCGGCGTGCCGTACGCCTCCGGGACCGCGAAGACCGGGTCGACGACCTGGCGGGCGAGGAGGTCCGCGAGGATGACCTTCTTCACGAGGCCGATGCAGATCAGGACGACGGCCGGCCCGACGGCGATCTGGTCGCGGCGGCGCGGCGTGGCGAGTTGCGGGAGGAACTCCCGGGCGCGCACGATCGGGCCCGCGACGAGGTGCGGGAAGAACGAGAGGTAGAGCGCGAAGTCGATGATGCTCGCCCGCTCGCAGGAGCCGCGCTTGACGTCGACGACGTAGCTGATCGCCTGGAACGTCAGGAAGCTCAGGCCGATCGGCAGGGCGACCGTCAGCAGCGGCAGCGGCAGGCCGAGCCCGATCCCCGACAGCAGGTCGTCCACGTCGCCGACGAAGAACCCGTAGTACTTGAAGACGCCCAGGACCGCGAGGTCCAGCGCGACGACGGCGGTCAGGAGCCGCTTGCGGACGCGCTCGTCGTCCGCGCGGTCGATCAGCGTCGCCCCGGCCTGGTTGCCGAGGGTGACCGCGGCGAGCAGGATGCAGAACTTCGGGTCCGCGAACGAGTAGAAGACGTAGCTCGCCGTGAGGACGAACGGCTTCCAGATCGATGGTCGCTCCATGAGCAGCCACGACAGTCCGAAGACGATCGGGAAGAAGAGTGCGAACTCGACGGAGGGGAAGACCATGAGCGGGCTGGTGTCGGAAGCCCACACCCGTGGGCCCACACGCGGCCCGGACGTTAGCGGTCTTCAAACCGTCCATGGTCACCATTTGCAGGGGTGTTTGCTGTGGTGGTGGACGGCCCTGCGGCGGCCCCGATGCGCGTCGAAACACCGTTCACCAGCGAGGAGGCTTCGAGACACGTCCGGGGTCTTCGCCCCTCACACGTTCGCGGAACGTGTGTTGGAAGGCACACACCACACGCCTGTCCTGCGCGTCCCACCGGCGACGATGCGATGTGCGCCGAACCGGGTCGGCACGACCCGGCTGGCCTGGGTCGGACGGGCGGCCCGGGGACGCCTCGGGGACACCCGCCCGACCCGCCCCCTACTTCTTGGAGGCGTCCACCAGGCCGTCCATCCACACCTGGAGCTCGGGCTTGCTCGCCCAGTCCTTCGCGAACTGCGCGTTGCCCGAGTCCGTCAGCGGGTGGTTCAGCATCTGCTTCAGGACCTTGTAGGGGACCGTCGAGATGTCGGCGCCGACCTGCGCGGCCTTGATCGCGTGCAACGGGTTGCGCAGCGACGCGGCGAGGACCTGGGCGCCGGTGGAGTTCTCGTGCACGGCCTCGACGACGTCGGAGAGCGTCGCGATCGAGTCGATGCCGATGTCGTCGAGGCGGCCGAGGAAGCTCGAGATGTACGTGGCGCCGGCCTCGGCGGCCAGGATCGCCTGGGCCGCGCTGAAGACGAGCGTCATGTTGACCGGGTGGCCGAGCTCGCGGAGCTTGGCGGTGGCGATCAGGCCGGCGGGGCCGAACGGCACCTTCACGATGATGTGCTCGTGGAGCTCGCGGACCGCGATGCCCTCCTCGACCATGCGGCCCGGATCCTCGGACACGACCTCGGCCGACGTCGGGCCCTGGACGATCTCGGCGATCCGCTTGATGGCCTCACCGGCGTCGCCCTCGGCCTTGGCCAGCAGCGACGGGTTGGTGGTCGCGCCGGCGAGGATGCCCCACTGGGCGATCTCCTCGACCTCGGCCACGGATCCGGTGTCGATGAACAGCTTCATGCGGGGGCACTCCCAGGAGGTGTGGTGGTGATGCAGGGCGTCCCCCGATCGTACCCGGCCTCACCGGCCCCACACCGTGCCGCCCGTCCGGCACCCGGACGAACGGCCCCTGCGGGTGCCCCGAGCCCCGTCGCAGTCCGCCGCGGCTCGACCCGCGACGCTCGGGGCGGGGCCCGCGCCCCATCCCCTTATCGGGCGGCGGGCTCCCGGGAGCCGCCCTCGTCGCCCTCGTCCTCGTCGTCGTCGTGGATCCACTGCAGGCGGACGTCGTCGCGGTCGATCGACGGCATCGGCTCGCGGCCGTCCATCACGGCCCGCACCTTCAGGTAGTCGGCGGCCTCGCGGACGTCGTGCATGCGGGCGATCGAGAACTTCGCACGCTCCGCGCACCAGCCGAGCGCCGCGAGGGTGCCGGCGAGGCGCTCGTGCGGCTCGCGGTGGATGATCGTCCCGACGAAGTACTTGCGGGACACCGCCAGCAGGATCGGGTGCCCGTGGACGGCGAGGTTGGGCAGGTCGCGCAGGACCTCGACCGTCTCGGCCGGCATCTTCGCGAAGTCCGGGCCCGGGTCCAGGATGATCGAGTCCGAGCGGACGCCGGCCTGCAGCGCGCGCTCGCGCAGGCTGTTGAGCACGCGGCGGACGTCGTCGATGACGCGGCTGCCGTAGTCGGGGAAGTACTCGGTCTTCGGGTCCGCGCGGGTGTGCATCAGGATGATGCCGGCGCCGCGCGCAGCGACCACGTTGGCCAGGCGAGCGTGGTAGAGGCCGGAGACGTCGTTGATCAGGTGCGCCCCGGCGTCCAGGACGGCCTCGGCGACCTCGGGCTTCCACGTGTCGACGGAGACGATCAGGCCGGCGTCGACGAGGCGGCGGACAACCGGGACGACCCGCTCGCACTCCTCCTTCGCCGTCGTGACCGGCGTGTGCGTGACGCCGGACTCGCCGCCGACGTCGATGATCTCGGCGCCCGCGTCGGCGAGCTTCAGCGCGTGCGCCACGCGCGCCTCGACCGTCTCCAGCCGGGTGCGGTCGCTGAAGGAGTCGGGCCCGCAGTTGACGATCCCCATCAGCGCCGGGCGCCCGGCCTTCAGCGTCAGGGTCTGGTCGCGCAGCCGGAGGATCAGCTCGTCGCTCATGCGGGGCTCCCGTGGGTGAGGTGGTAGTGGAGGAAGAGCACGTCTCCCCCGCGCCAGACGCCCCGTAGCGCCAGGCGCCGGGGGCCGTCGGGACCGAGGTCGCCGCGCAGCATCGTGAGGGGGTCCTCGCCGCCCACCAGGAGCGGGGAGAAGGTGATCAGCAGCTCGTCGAGGACGTCCGCCGCGACCAACGCGGCGAGCAGCCCGGGGCCGCCCTCGCAGTTGACCGTGCGCACGCCGCGGGCGGCCAGGTCGGCCAGCGCGGCCGCGGGCGTCGCCGCGTCCAGGCGGACGACGTCGATCCGCTCGGCGTCGACCGCGAACGGCGGCTCCGTCTCGGTGTAGACGACGGCGCGCGTCAGCTCCTCGTGCAGGAGCGGCAGGTCCTCGTCCAGCCCGAAGGACCGGGTGACGGTCGCCATCATCGGCTCGGCCGGCAGGCCCGCGGCGAGGCGGGACGCGCGGTGCGGCGGGTCCAGCGTCGTCGAGTAGCGCTCGCCGTTGAGCGTCCCCACGCCGACGAGCAGCGCGTCGGCGCGGGACCGCAGCGCGCGGAAGACCGCGCGGTCCTCGGGCCCTCCGAGGGCGCCGGAGCGGCCGTCGACGGTGACGTGCCCGTCGGCGCTCTCCACCATCACGCCGATCGTGCGTGGCCGGGACGACGTGCCCTCGCGCACGGCGTCGGCGACGACCCCGTCGACGAGCGCCTCGGCGTCGAGCTCGGGGCCGCCGTCGGCGAAGGACCGGAAGGCGGGGGACGTCACCCGTGGAGCACGCGGACGGTCGCGCCGTGGAAGCGGAACGTGCCGGCGACGCCGCCGGACGGCACGGCGCTCGTGGTGCTCGTCTTCTTCGTCGTCTTCGTCGGCGTCGACTTGGTGGTGTCGGTCGGCGTCGGGCTCTGCTCCGGCGTCGGGTCGTCGCCGCCGGTCAGCGCGACGACGAGCGCGACGATCACGGCGACCAGCAGGATCGCGACGAGCGCGATCTGCCAGCGCGGGGCGCGGCCGCCGCGGTCGACGGGCTGCAGCAGCTCGCCGGACTGCTCGCCGCTGTCCCAGGCGTCGTCCCACTCGTCCTCGACACCCTGCTCGGAGACCGAGCCGGTGTTGCCGGTCGTGCCGGAGGCGACGCGGGCGGGCGCGGGGCGCGCCGCGGCGACGTTGGCGCCCTCGAGGCCCAGGGCGGCGACCTCGGTGGACGACCACTCGACCGTCGCGCCGGGGTCGACCGGCTGGACGCCGGCACCGCGGGGCGCGACGGGACCCGCCGGGGCGGCCGGGGTCGGGGCCGGGACGGAGATCGTCGGCGGGGCCGTCTCGGTCGGCGCCGTGGCCGGGGCCTCGGGCGCGACCTCCGTGGCCGGCGTCGCGACCGGCGGCGGCTG
>NZ_JBFAPC010000188.1:0-9788 GCF_040675535.1 Patulibacter sp. NPDC049589
CCATGAAGCCCGTGATGTTCTGCAGGAAGATCAGCGGGATCTTCCGCTGGTCGCAGAGCTCGATGAAGTGCGCGCCCTTCAGCGCGGACTCCGAGAAGATCACGCCCTGGTTGGCGATGATCCCGACCTCGTGCCCGTGCAGGCGCGCGAAGCCGGTGACGAGCGTCGTCCCGTAGTTCGCCTTGAACTCGTGGAAGCGGCTGCCGTCGACGATGCGCGAGATGATCTCGCGCGGGTCGTAGGGCGTCCGCAGGTCCGCCGGCACCGCGCCGGTGATCCCGGCGGGGTCGACGGCCGGCGCCTCGGCCTCGGTGATCGACCACGGCGCCGCGGGCTTCTCCGGGAACGTCGCGACGATCGAGCGCACGATCGCCAGCGCGTCCGTGTCGTCCGCCGCCAGGTGGTCGGCGACGCCGGACTTCTTCGTGTGGAGGTCGCCGCCGCCGAGCTCCTCGGCCGAGACGACCTCGCCCGTGGCCGCCTTCACCAGCGGCGGGCCGCCCAGGAAGATCGTGCCCTGCTCCTTGACGATGACGGACTCGTCGCACATCGCCGGGATGTACGCACCGCCCGCGGTGCAGGAACCGAGGACGGCCGCGACCTGCGGGATGCCCTCGGCCGAGAGGTTCGCCTGGTTGTAGAAGCTCTGGCCGAAGCCGCCGACATCGGGGAACAGCTCGTCCTGCAGGGGCAGGTAGCCGCCGCCGGAGTCCACGAGGTAGATGCAGGGCAGGCGGTTCTGCAGCGCGATCAGCTGGGCGCGCGTCTGCTTCTTCGCCGTCATCGGGAAGTACGAGCCGCCCTTCACGGTGGCGTCGTTGCAGATGATCATCACCTCGCGGCCGGAGACCCGGCCGATGCCCGTGATCATCCCCGCACCCGGCGCCTGGTCCTCGTACATCCCGTGCGCGGCGAGCGTCGAGAGCTCGAGGAACGGGGACCCGCGGTCCAGCAGCTTCTCGACGCGCTCGCGCGGGAGCAGCTTGCCGCGCGACGTGTGCCGCTCGGCGGCCCGGGGGCCGCCGCCGGCGCGGACGCGGTGGATCTGCGCGCCGAGGTCGGCCCGCAGCTCGGCGTGGGCGGCCTGGTTCTGCTGGAACTGCTCGCTGTTGGGATCCGCCTGGCTGCGGAGGACGACGCTCATGCGGCCGCCTCCAGCTCGACGAGGACCTGGCCTTGGCTGACGCTGTCCCCGACGCCCACCAGGACGTCGGCGACGGTCGCGTCGGCCGGCGCCGTCAGCGTGATCTCCATCTTCATCGACTCGAGCACCACGAGCACCTGTCCCTCCTGGACCTCATCACCGGCCGCACTCTTGACCGCGATGACCGTTCCCGGCATCGGGGCCTCGAGCGACCCCTCGGCGGCCGCGGCCGCGCTCTCCACGACCGGCTGGCGCAGCTGGAACGCGAAGGCGTCGCCGCCCGCGCCGAGCCAGCGGCGGCCGTCGACCGTCGCGTGGTCCCACCGGCGGGCGCGCCCACCGGTGACGACCCGCGTGCGTCCGTCGGCCAGCGCCACCGCGGAGGCGCCGACCCCGGCGTCCTCGCCGACGGTCACGACGGCACCCGCGCCGGGCGCACCGTCGACGGAGATCGCCAGCACGTCGCCGGCGGCGGTCTCCAGCTCGAGGTCGACGGGCGCGCGCCCGTCGATCCGCCACGACACGAGGCGGTCCCACGTGTCCGCCGCGGCGTCCGCGGGCTCCAGCGCCAGCGTCTCCGCCAGCGCCTGCGCGATCGCGGCCTCGACGAGGTCGGACTGCGGCGGCAGCGACTCCGCCGCACCACGCTCGATCAGTCCGGTGTCGAAGTCGCCCGCGACGACCTCCGGCACGGCCAAGAGCCGCGTCAGGAAGCCGGCGTTCGTCGTCACGCCGAGGACGCGGAGGTTCTGCAGCGCGCCGGTCAGGCGGGCGAGCGCCTGCTCGCGGTCCTTGCCGTAGGCGATGACCTTCGCCAGCAGCGAGTCGTAGTACGGCGTGACCTCGGAGCCGGTCTCGAAGCCCGTGTCGACCCGGATGCCCGGGCCGGTCGGCGCGCGGAACAGGCCGATCTTGCCGGTGGCCGGCAGGAACCCGTTGGCGGGGTCCTCAGCACACAGGCGGACCTCGATCGCCCAGCCGGTGAGATTGACGTCCTCCTGCGCGATCGTCAGCGGGTGGCCCGCGGCCACGAGCAGCTGCTGCTCGACGAGGTCGATGTCCTGGTTGACGAGCTCCGTGACGGGGTGCTCGACCTGCAGCCGGGCGTTGACCTCGAGGAAGTAGAACTTCGTCGGGTCGTCGGAGGAGACGATGAACTCGGCGGTGCCCGCGCCGACGTAGCCGGCCTCGTGGGCCAGGCGGACCGCCGCGGCGCCGAGCGCCTCGCGGACCTCGGGGGTGACCGTCGGCGACGGGCTCTCCTCGACGACCTTCTGGTGGCGGCGCTGCAGGCTGCACTCGCGCTCGCCGAGCGAGATCGCGTGGCCGTGCGCGTCGGCCAGCAGCTGGACCTCGATGTGCTTGGCGCGCTCGACGTAGCGCTCGACGAGCAGCGCGTCGTTGCCGAAGCCCGACAGGGCCTCGCGGCGCGCGGCCTCGAGCGCGGCGGGCAGCTCCCCGCGCGTCGGGACGATGCGCATGCCGCGCCCGCCGCCACCGGCGGACGCCTTGACCATGAGCGGGAAGGCGTCGGGGTGCTCGTCGGCGAAGCCGAGGATGTCCTCGTCGGTGAGGTCGTCGCGCTGCAGGCCCGGGAGGACCGGCACGTCGGCGGCCTCGGCCGCGAGCTTCGCCCGGACCTTGTCGCCGAGGGCCTCCATCGCCTCGGCCGGCGGGCCGATGAAGACGATCCCGCGCTCCTTGCAGGCCCGCGCGAACTCCGCGTTCTCCGACAGGAAGCCGTAGCCCGGGTGGATCGCCTCCGCACCCGTCGCCACCGCGGCGTCGAGGACCTTGTCGATCGACAGGTACGACTCGCTCGCCACCGCCGGCCCGATGCGGACGGCCTCGTCGGCCTCCCGCACGTGGACCGCGTCGGCGTCGGCGTCCGAATAGATCGCCACCGAGCGGATGCCCAGTCGCCTGAGCGTCTTGATCACCCGCACGGCGATCTCGCCACGGTTGGCGATCAGCACGGTCGAGAACATCGTCCCTTCCTGCAAGGTCCCCTCCTCCTTGGTGCTCTCCTGGACCGCGCTCACGAGCCGGCCGCGCCCGCGGGCGTCCCGCCGAAGACCGGCGAGCGCCGCTCCAGCATGGCCTGCAGGCCCTCGCGGAAGTCGCTCGTCCGCGTCTCCTCCGCAAGCGAGCGGATCTCGTCGGCGACCTGCTCCTCGAGGAGGCCGTCGCCGACCTGCCGGTAGAGGCGCTTGGTCGTCGCGTGCGCGCTGCGCGGGCCCGCCGCGTGGCGGGCGGCGAGCGCCGACGCCTCCGCGTGGACGTCGCCCTCGGCGGACAGCCGCGTGAACAGCCCCGCCGCCAGCGCGTCGTCGGCCCGCAGGGTCTCGTCGCTCAGGTAGAGCTCGAGCGCGCGGCGGTAGCCGAGGTCGCGCGTCATGAAGTACGACACACCGGCGTCAGGCGTGAGTCCCAGCCGGTGGTAGGCCACGCTGATCGAGGTCCGCGGATCGGCGATCACGAGGTCGTGCGCGGCCATCAGGCCGATGCCCGCGCCCGCGATCGGACCGTGGACGCCGGCGACGGTGACCTTCGGCGACCGGTGGATCGCCTCCACCAGCGGGTTGAGGTCCTCGCCGACGAGGCGGACGAAGTCCGGGACGCCGTCGCCGAGGCCGACGAACTCGCCGACCGCGCCGCCCATGCACCACGACTTGCCCTCGGCGAGGGTCACGATCGCGCCGACGTCGTCGCGGCCGTTGGCCTCCTCGACGGCCGCGCGGAACTCGCCGGCCATCCGGGCGTTGATCGCGTTGACCTTGCCCGGGTCGCGCAGCGTGATGGTGGCCACGCCGTCGGCGACGACCAGCTCGGCGCGCGGCGCCTCGTCCGCAGGGACCTCGTCCGTCATGGGGTCAGTTTCCCAGCAGCTCGCGAGCGATGATGATCTTGCGGACCTCGTTCGTGCCGGCGCCGATCTGCAGCAGCTTGCCGGCGCGGTAGAGGCGGTTGATCTCCATCTCCCAGATGTAGCCGGCGCCGCCGTGGACCTGGACCGCGGCGTCGGCGACGCGCATGATCATCAGGCCGGCCTGCAGCACGAGGGCCGCGGAGCGCTTGTGGACGCGGCTGCGGGCCGCGCCGTGCTCGATCTCGGAGACCTCGTTGCCGACGTCGTAACAGAAGCTGCGGAGCACCTCGACCTCGGTGTACATCTCCGCCAGCATGCCCTGGACGAACTGGAACTCGCCGATCGCCTTGCCGAACTGCTTGCGGTCCTTGGCGTAGTCGACCGCCAGCTCCAGGCAGCGCTCGGCCATGCCGAGGATCATGTAGCTGAGGCCGATGCGCTCGAGGTCGAGTCCGCTCATCACGACGTTGACGCCCTTGTCGACCTCGCCGACGACGTTGCTGACCGGCACGCGGCAGTTGTCGAAGACGATCTCGGCGGTCTGCGTGCCGCGCATGCCCATCTTCACGAGCTTCTGGGCGACGTTGAAGCCGGGCGTGTTCGTGTCGACGACGAAGGCCGTGATGCCCTTGGCGCCGAGCTCCGGCGAGGTCTTCGCGTAGACCAGCGAGACGTCGGCGACCGGGCCGTTGGTGATGTAGATCTTCGTCCCGTTGAGGACGTAGTGGTCGCCGTCGAGCTTGGCCGTCGTGGCCATGCCTCCGAGGGCGTCGGAGCCGGCGCCGGGCTCCGTCAGCGAGAGGCAGCCGACGATCGAGCCGTCGCACATGCCCGGCAGGTAGCGCTGCTTGATCTCGTCGTTGGCGTTGTGGAGGATGTTGTTCAGGCAGAGGTTCTCGTGCGCGAGGATCCCCAGCGAGAGCGCCGGGTTCCAGCGCGCGACGCCCTGCAGGACGAGGCCGGAGGCCGCGAAGTCGAGCCCCGCGCCGCCGAGCTCCGGCGGGACGGTCGCGCCCAGGAAGCCGGTCTCGCCGAGCTTCGGGAGGGCGTCCTCGGGCCACCACTCGTCGTTGTCCATGCGCTCCTGGAGCTCCCAGAAGTTCGCCTTGGAGAACTTGTCGACCTGCTCCAGGATCTCGCGGTGATCCTCGCTCAGGCCATAGGCCAGGCGGCTCTCGGTGATGACAGCGGACATGCGCGGATCGCCCTTTCCTCGTGCTCGTGCGACGGCGCCGCACCTCGGTATGAGAACCCTATGTCTGGCCACACGGCCAGTCCTCACCCTTTCGCGGGGTCCTGGTCGCTGAATGGGGGAGGGACGCGCGCGCCGGGGACCCCGGCGCCCTGCCCCGAGCACCGGGTCGCGGCCGGGCCGGGCCGGGCGTCCGGCGACGACTCCGCCCTGGCGCACCGGGACGGGCCGAGCGGGAGTGCGCCACCACACAGACCCCCCAAAGGGTGACCTTGATGGCCCGGAGGACGGAAGTTGGCGCCTCGCCGCTCGCCGACAGGAGAGTATCGCGCGTAGGGAAGCACCCGCGGCCAGGACGGCGCCGCCCTCGGCCTCCGCGACGCGGACGCCGGACCACCACGAGGGAGAGAACCCAACATGACGACCACCGCCACCGCCGCAGGAACCACGATCGCGGACTTCGCGTTTCGCATCAACGACGCCTACGGGGACCGGGTCGCCGGCCGGTACCAGGCCACACCGGGCGAGTGGACCGACCTGACGTACTCCCAGCTCGCCGCCTCGGGCATCGAGATCGGCCGCGGGCTCCTCGCGCTCGGCGTGGAGCGCGGCGACCGCATCGCGGTCCTCGCCGACACCCGCCCCCTCTGGTCCACCGCGCACCTCGGCCTCACGGCGACCGGCGCGGTCAACGTCTCGGTCTACCCGACGAACTCACCGGAGGAGTGCGCCTGGGTGGTCGGCAACTCCGAGTGCCGCGGGATCGTCTGCGAGAACGCCGGGCAGGTCGCGAAGATCACGAAGGTCCGGGACCAGCTGCCGGCGCTCGAGTGGATCCTCGTGCTCGACGGCGAGGTCGACGGCGCGATCTCGCTGGCGGAGCTCAAGGAGCGCGCCAAGGACGTCGACGCGTCCGCGCTGAAGGAGCGGGCCGAGTCGGTCACCACCGACGACGCGTACATGATCATGTACACGTCCGGCACCACCGGACCGCCCAAGGGCGTCGTGCTGTCGCACGGCAACTACCGCTTCATCATGGAGGCCGGCCCCCAGCTGTCGGGCCTCACGAGCGACTCGGTCCTCTATCTCTTTCTCCCGCTCGCGCACGCGTTCGCGCTGCTGTTCCACCTGATGGTGTTCGACGTCGGCGCGAAGCTCATCTACTGGGGCGGCGACACCGCGAAGCTCGTCCCCGAGCTCGCCCAGACGCAGCCGACCCACCTGCCGGCCGTCCCGCGCATCTTCGAGAAGATCTACAGCGCGGTCGTGGGCTCCAAGGACAAGGAGACCCAGGCGAAGCTCATCGGTGCGGGCCAGCTCGGCCTGAAGGTCCGCCGCCTGCGCGAGGCCGGCGAGGAGGTCCCGGCCGACCTGCAGGCGCAGTTCGACGCCGCCGACGAGGCCGTCTTCTCGAAGGTCCGCGGCGTCTTCGGCGGCAACCTCCAGCGCGGCATCTCGGGCGGCGCCCCGGCGACGAAGGAGATCCTCGAGTTCTTCTACGGCGCGGGCATCCCGATCACCGAGGGCTTCGGCATGACGGAGACGTCGACGGCCGCGGCCATGAACCCGGTCGACGCGATCAAGTTCGGCACCTGTGGCGTGTCGCTGCCGGGCCAGGAGGCCTCGATCGCCGAGGACGGCGAGCTCCTCCTCCGCGGCGCGAACATCTTCCAGGGCTACTACGGCATGGACGAGTCGAAGAAGGACGTCGACGCCGACGGCTGGCTGCACACCGGCGACCTCGGCCACATCGACGAGGACGGCTACATCTCGATCGTCGGCCGCAAGAAGGACATCATCATCACCGCGGGCGGCAAGAACATCGCCCCGGCGAACTTCGAGAACGACCTCAAGCAGTGCCGCTGGATCAGCCAGGTCGTGATGCACGGCGACCGCCGGCCGTACCCGATCGCCCTCGTCACCCTCGACCCCGAGACCGTCGGGCCGTGGGCCAAGGAGCAGGGCATCCCCGACGACGTGGCCTCGCTCGCGCGCAACGAGGACCTGCGCACGATGATCCAGGCCGAGATCGACCAGGTCAACGAGAAGTACGCCCGCGTGGAGCAGGTGAAGAAGTTCGCGATCCTGGAGCGCGACCTCTCCCAGGAGAGCGGCGAGGTGACGCCGACGATGAAGATCAAGCGCAAGGTCGTCGACGAGTCCTTCGCCGACGTCATCAAGGGCCTCTACGGGGACTGACCCCGACGGACCGACGGCGCCCGGCCGGGCGCCGCGGGGCGCGGGACGATGGCCGGGCCGGGGAGCGATCCCCGCCCGGCCGTCGTCGTCCCCGGGGCCGGGACGGCGTCGCGCGACCGTTCGGCGGGCCCGTCTCCCACGCAGGGTGGAGGGCTTTCCGGGCCCCAAGCTCGGAAGGGGGAGGGAATGTCCCCCCTGAGGGGACGATGCGCTGCGGGCCGCGTCCTAGGTTGGTGGAGAAGCGATCGCCGGTGACGCCGGCAGGAGACGATCAGCGTGTTCCACGACCAGTCCACCGCCCCCGACCTCGACGAGCAGCGCCCCGCGTTCTGCACGGTCCCCGAGGCGATCCGCGAGCTGCGGGCGGGACGCATGGTCGTCGTCACCGACGACGAGGGCGACCCGGCCGAGGGCGGCCTGACCCTCGCTGCCGAGTTCGTCACGCCCGAGTCGATCAACTTCATGGCGACCCACGGCCGCGGCATCGTGGCCCTGGCCCTCACCGCCGAGCGCTGCCTCGAGCTGAACCTCCCGCCGATGGGCGCCCGCAACGAGTCCCGTCGCGGGACCGCCTTCACCGTCTCCATCGAGGCGCGCGAGGGTGTGACGACGGGCATCTCCGCCGCGGACCGCGCCCGCACGATCCAGGTCGCGGTCGACCCGGATGCCGGCGCCGCCGACATCGTCCGCCCCGGCCACGTCTTCCCGCTGCGCGCGCAGCCCGGCGGCGTGCTCGAGCGCCCGGCCCAGACCGAGGCCGCGGTCGACCTCGCCCGCCTGGCCGGGCTGACGCCCGCCGGCGTCGTCTGCGAGGTCCTGAACGACGACGGCACGATGGCCCGGGTCCCCGACCTGCGCAGCTTCTGCGCCGAGCACGGCCTGAAGATGGTCTCGGTGTCGGCGCTCGTCGAGCACCGCCGCCAGCTCGAGCACCGCGTGCAGCGCGTCGTCGGCAGCGGCCTGCCGACCTCGCTCGGTGCCTTCCGGATCGTCGGCTACCGCTCGCCGGGCGGCCACGAGCACGTCGCGCTCGTCCACGGCGACGTCGACGGGGTCGACGACGTGCTGGTCCACGTCCACCGCGCGGACCTCGTCGACGACGTCTTCGCCGTCGCGGGCCGCAGCGGGCTGACGGCTCGGGCGATGCGCCGGATCCAGGAGGAGGGCCGCGGCGTCCTCGTCTTCGTCTCCGGGCGCGACCGGCTCGACCACCTCGTCCGCCGGCTCACGGGCACCGCCAGCGCCGATGCCGCCCCGGCCACCCCGGACCACGCGCTCGCCGGCCGGATCCTGTCGGACCTGGGCCTGCGCTCCGCCCGGCTGCTCGCCGGCGACCGCCTCGCGGTCGAGGAGCTCGCCGTCCAGGGCCTGCCCACGACGCTGCTCGACGGCGCGTCCTCCGAGCCGCGCCCCGTCGTCGAGTCGCGCCCCCAGGGCGCGTCGGCCTTCATGGCCGGCCTCGGCGACGCCCTCTGAGCGGCGGCGGGTGGCGCAGGCCGGTCCGTTCGCCCCACGCACTCGCCGACGGGCCCCGACATCGGGGCCCGTTCTCGTTCCCGGCCGCGGGCGAGCGGCCCGGGCACCCGGCGCCGCCGAGGCGTTGCGGGCTCGGGTCCGCGTCCCCCGGGACGACGGCGGTGCGCTCGCCGGTCGGGAGGGCCCCGGCGCGACGACGCGACCGGGGCACCGGGACGACCCCCCGGAACGACGACGCGCCCCGGGCCGTCCCCTCGGGAGGGCGGCACGGGGCGCGGGTGCTCCCGCGCCGCCGTGCGGCGGGGCGGGAGAGGAGCGGGGGGCGTGACGCCCTCCCGCGGCCTCAGACGGTGGCCGAGTCCTTCTCCGCCACGATGTTGCGGTACAGCGGGAACAGCGGCTTCGTCGCCGGGACGAGCTTCAGGATCTTGCTGGCCGGGCCCTTGGCCTTGACCTTGCCCTTGGCCAGGCCGATGGCCAGGTTGTACTCGCCGCGCCAGAACTTGTCCGCCGTGTCGGCCGACATCCAGAGCTTCACGTCGGCGTCGGCGTCGTCGCCGCCGTCGACGACCTCCACCTTCGGCTCCTTGAGGTGGATCGTCAGGCTGGACTCCGGGTCCGTGTAGTACACCTGCATCGTGACGTTGGCCGAGGCCAGCTTCTTGCCGGACTCCGGGTGCTCGGCCGCCTCGCGGAACACTCCGCCGATGTACTTGTAGACCTCGTCCGCGTCCTTGAAGAAGGCCATGGCTCTGCTCCCTGTGCTGGTGGTGGTGGCTGTTCCGGTCGGCCGGCGCTGGACGCACGTCCGTGGAACTCACTCACCACCCTCCCCCGCGGAAGTGGTGCGCGGCATCACCCTCCCGGGGGAGATCCATCGCCCGATGGATCGCCGCCCGCGCGGGCCG